>NZ_JBIVXJ010000005.1:0-248021 GCF_044769185.1 Pseudomonas sp. NPDC090592 | reverse complement strand
CTTTTTCATGGTCTCGCCCTCGCTGCCGTTGGCTTCTTTGAACGCCACCGTGGCACTGTGATGCCTCGGCGGGGGCGAGTCCATCGATTACAAGGACCGCGTGTAGGCCAATAGCTGTCCAGGTATTGGATCCATTCCCATTCGCAAAAACCCCG
This sequence comes from Pseudomonas sp. NPDC090592, assembly GCF_044769185.1. Taxonomy (NCBI): domain Bacteria; kingdom Pseudomonadati; phylum Pseudomonadota; class Gammaproteobacteria; order Pseudomonadales; family Pseudomonadaceae; genus Pseudomonas; species Pseudomonas sp. NPDC090592. The sequence continues at coordinate 247,866 of NZ_JBIVXJ010000005.1, read as the reverse complement.
TGCGTTTCGCCAAAGCTTGAGTACAATCGTCAGCTTTTGCCGGGCCCCCTGTCCCGTCGCTGGAATTCCCAATGCTGACCGGTAGCTACTCCTCTTCGCTGGTGTTGATTTCGCTGTGCGTGGCGATCCTGGCGTCCTATACCGCCCTTGATCTGACCGGCCGCATTGCCACGGCCAAGGGCCGGGCTGCCTATCTGTGGATGGGGGGAGGCGCGCTGGCCATGGGCATTGGCGTGTGGTCGATGCACTTCATCGGCATGCTCGCCTTCAGCCTGCCCATCGACCTTGGCTATGACCTGGCGCTTACCGCGTTCTCGCTGCTGATCGCCGTGCTGTCCTCGGGCTTTGCCCTGTGGCTGGTGAGCCAGCCGAGCCTGCCGTTTCTGCAACTGGGCTTTGGCGCGCTGATCATGGGCGCCGGCATCGCCTGCATGCACTACACCGGCATGGCCGCGCTGCGCATGCTGCCAGGTATCGACTATGACCCCACGCTGTTCGGCGCTTCGCTGCTGATTGCCGTGGGTGCTTCTGCGGCGGCACTGTGGATTGCCTTCCGCCTGCGCAAGCATACCCCCTACGTGCGGCAGATCCGCGGCCTGGCGGCAGTGGTGATGGGGTTTGCCATCGTCGGCATGCACTACACCGGCATGGCGGCGGCGAATTTCCCCGAAGGTAGCTTCTGTGGTGCGCTGGGCGGTGGATTGCAAGGCGATAGCCTGGTCTACCTGGTGCTGATCACCACCCTGGCGGTGCTGGCCGTGGCGTTGCTGACCTCGGTGCTGGACGCTCGCCTGGAGGCACGCACCGCCGAGCTGGCCCGTTCGCTGACCCTGGCCAACCAGGAGCTTACCCAGCTGGCACTGCACGACACGCTCACCGACCTGCCCAACCGTACCTTGCTGGCCGATCGTATCGAGCAGGCCATCGCCAAGGTGGCGGAGCAGGGTGGTTGCTTCGCCTTGATGTTCATCGACCTGGACGGCTTCAAGCCGGTCAACGACGCCTTCGGCCACCATATCGGCGACCTGCTGCTCAAGGCCGTGGCCGCGCGCCTGCGCGGCCACCTGCACAGCCAGGACACCCTGGCGCGCATCGGTGGCGACGAGTTCGTGCTGTTGGTGGAGTTGCAGGAGCCTGACGATGCCATGGATGTGGCGGTGAAGCAGGTGAACCTGGTGTCACGGCCATTCCGGGTAGCCGAGCACGACCTGCAACTGTCCGCGAGCCTGGGTATCGTCCTGTACCCCGGCAACGGCCAGGACCAGCACGAGCTGCTGCGCAATGCCGACGCCGCCATGTACCACGCCAAGAGCGCCGGCAAGAACGGCTACAGCTTCTTCGATGTGTCGATGAACAGTAACGCTCGCCAGCAATTGCAGCTTTTGCAAGACCTGCGCCAGGCACTGGAGCAACGCCAGTTCCGCTTGCACTACCAGCCCAAGTTCGACGCCCAGGCATGCCAGCCTATTGGTGCCGAAGCCTTGCTGCGCTGGGAGCATCCGCAGCAGGGGCTGTTGCTGCCCGACCGTTTCATCGGCCTGGCGGAGAAGACCGGTTTGATCATCCCGATCGGCGAGTGGGTGCTGGACGAAGCCTGCCGGCAGATGCGCCAGTGGCTGGATCAAGGGCATCAAGGCTGGCGCATGGCCGTGAACCTGTCGGCCATCCAGTTCTGCCATGCCGGGCTGGTCGATAGTGTGGCCAGGGCCCTGCAGCAGCACGGCCTGCCAGCCAACTGCCTGACCCTGGAAATTACCGAAACCACAGCCATGCATGACGCCGATGCCAGCCTTACCGTGCTGCAACGGCTGTCCGACATGGGCGTGGACCTGTCCATCGACGACTTTGGCACCGGCTATTCCAGCTTGATGTACCTCAAGCGCCTGCCCGCCAACGAGTTGAAGATCGACCGCGGCTTTGTGCGTGACCTGGAACAGGACAGTGACGATGCGGCGATTGTCTCAGCCATTGTCGCCCTGGGCCAGGCGCTGGGCCTGCGCATCGTTGCTGAAGGCGTGGAGACCGACAGGCAGCAGGATTTCCTGACCCGTCTGGGGTGTGATTCGCTGCAAGGTTACCTGCTGGGCCAGCCAGCACCGGCTGAACAGTTCATGGGCAAGTTGCAGGCATTGCGTCAGCAAGAGACTGCGGCGGGTTAAACGGCGTCGCGCAAAGTGACGGCGGGGATGAACGCATCCATTTCCGCTTCGACGGCTTCGATGATGCGCTCAACGTCGGCTGCCGCCATGATGGCCATGCAAGGGATACCGGCGATGGCCAGCAGCGTTTCGCCAGTGGCGCGGTCGAACAGCCGGGCGACCATGCTGCGGGGCGCATCCATGATGGCCTCGAAGCCCAGCGGATGGAAATGCCAACGCATCACCTGGCAGGCGTTGGGAAACGTCATCTTGTTCATGCCAGCCTCCTTGTCCGTGCCTGGACGCGGTGATCGGTTGGCTGCGCGTATGCGCCACCGGGAATGTAAACATAGCAGTTGCCACGCGCGATTCTCGGTTGCAAATACGACAAATGTACCAATGCATGACAGAGGTCACATACTTGTCACGATGCCCCTGTGGCCGGAGCCGGCAGGGCAAACGTTTTCCGGGCACGATTGCGCTGGTTTTCCGCTACGTTCAGTCCGTTTTCAGTGGCGTTCGGCGCACGCGTTTTCAGACGAGCGGTGTACTCAGCCCAGCAACCCGGCGGCGATATTGATGGTGAATCCAAGAATCGCCGTATTGAACACGAAGCCCACCAGCGAGTGGGCCAGTACCACCCGCCGCAATGCTCGCCCGGCAACCCCCACGTCGGACGTTTGCACCGCCACGCTGATGGTGAACGAGAAGTAGTGAAAGTCCCAATAGTCCGGGTTGCGCTCGCCATCGGCGAAGCGCAGCGGTGGTTCGTGGTTTTGCCCGGTGTAGAACAGGCGGGCGTAATGCAGGCTGAAGATGCAGCCGATCAGTAGCCAGGAGCCCGCCACGGTCAGGCCGGTATAGAGGTAATGCAGGGCCAGTGCCGAGCCTTGCAGGCCCCGGCTGGACACAAGTTGCAGGGTGACCGCGGCGAGGCTGGCGATGGCGGCGATGCACACCGTTAGCAAGACCACGCCAGCGTTCTCGTCTTCGACGCGGGCAACCTTGCGGACCTTTTCCGGGCCCGCTTGCCAGCTCAGGTACAGCACCAGCAGCAAGTACAGCCATACGCCCAGGTTCCAGCCAGCGAGAATGTGCTGCACGGGGTCACCGGCGGGGATCAGCCAGGCGCCGAGCAGGCCGGTTGCGGTGGCGAGGCTAAGGCGGGGGTGGGTATGGGTCAGGCGGTGGAAAGCCATGGGGCCTCTTTTTCGGTGGGTATGGCTACCACTCTAGACTGTGACAGGACACATGAGCGGTATACGCCGTCCATTGTGGGAGCGGGCGAGCCCGCGAAGCAGGCACCACGGTGATTGGCACGGGCTCGCCCGCTCCCACAGGGGTCGCGCAAGACTCAGGTTTTTCATCAAGGGAGCTATCCCTGTCAAAGCGGGCCATGTGGGCTGTTGTTTTCTTTGATGTCGCCCATCGCACGGCATTGCAACTCTCAGTACACTGCATGCTCCAACACCAACATCTGTTGAACTCGAGGTTTTTGCATGACGCTCAGTCCTTTGGCAGGCAAGCCGGCTCCGGCCAGCGTGCTGGTCGATATTCCCCGACTGCTCACCGCCTACTACACCGGCCGCCCAGACGCTGCCGTGGCGGCCCAGCGGGTGGCCTTCGGCACCTCGGGGCACCGGGGCACTTCGCTTGAATTGAGTTTCAACGAATACCACGTGCTGGCCATCACCCAGGCCATCTGCCTGTACCGCCAGGAAAAGGGCATCGATGGCCCGTTGTTCATCGGTGCCGACACCCACGCCCTGTCGGCCCCGGCCACTGCCAGTGCCCTCGAAGTGCTGGCGGCCAACGGTGTGCAGGTCAGGCTGTCCAAGGACGACGAATACACGCCGACGCCAGCCGTGTCCCACGCCATCCTCTGTTACAACCGTGGTCGTGAGCAGGGCCTGGCCGATGGCATCGTCATCACCCCGTCGCACAACCCGCCGCAAAGCGGTGGTTTCAAGTACAACCCACCCAATGGCGGCCCGGCCGACAGCGACGTGACCAAATGGGTCGAGGCCAAGGCCAACGAGTTGCTGGCAGCCAACCTTGCGGGCGTGAAGCGCATGGACCATGCCCAGGCGCTGCAAGCCCCGACCACCCAGCGCCACGACTACGTCAGCAGCTACGTGGCAGACCTGGAAAACGTCATCGACTTCGACGTCATCCGCAACGCCAAGCTGCGCCTGGGCGTCGATCCGCTGGGCGGGGCAGGGGTGCGCTACTGGTCGGCCATTGCCGAACACTACAAGCTGGACCTGGAAGTGGTGAACACCGAGGTCGACCCCACCTTCCGCTTCATGACCGTCGACTGGGACGGCCAGATCCGCATGGACCCGTCCTCGCCCTACGCCATGCAGGGCCTGATCGGCTTGCGCGAGCGTTTCGACGTGGCCTTCGCCTGCGACCCGGACCACGACCGCCACGGTATCGTGACCGCCGACGGCCTGCTGCAGCCGAACAACTACCTGGCCGTGGCCATCGACTACCTGTACCGCCACCGTCCGCAGTGGCGCAGCGACGCCGCCGTGGGCAAGACCGTGGTGTCCAGCGGCATGATCGACCGCGTCACCCAGCGCCTGGGCCGTGAGTTGTACGAAGTGCCAGTGGGCTTCAAGTTCTTCGCCCAAGGGTTGTTCGACGGTACGCTCGGCTTTGGTGGCGAAGAGAGTGCCGGTGCGTCGTTCCTGCGCCGCGATGGCTCGGTCTGGGCCACCGACAAGGACGGTTTGATCCCGGCCTTGCTGGCTGCCGAAATGACTGCCCGTACCGGGCGCAACCCGAGCCAGGCCTATGCCGACCTGACCGAGGCGCTGGGCAAGCCGTTCGCCACCCGCGTCGAGGCCAAGGCCGATGTACGCCAGAAGGCGTTGCTGAGCAAGCTGGCACCAGAGCAGGTCAAGTCGACCGAACTGGCCGGCGAGCCGATCGTGCAGATCCTAAGCCACGCGCCGGGCAACGGCCAGGCGATTGGCGGGCTGAAGGTGATGACCGCCAATGGCTGGTTCGCTGCGCGCCCATCGGGTACCGAAGACATCTACAAGATCTACGCCGAAAGCTTCATCGACGAAGCGCACCTGCAACGCCTGGTACAGGAAGCGCAAGTGCTGGTGGATGCGGCGATTGCCTGATTAAGGCGTGAAGTGCCTGGCTTGGGCTTTGTGTCGTGAGTGAGATCGAGCGCCGCCCGCGCGGCGCTTCGCGGGGCAAGTCGGATCGCCGCACCGCCGCTCCCACATTTGTTGCAACGTGGCCATGCCTGTGGGATCGGCGTTGTCCGCCTTGGCGCATGTCTTGAGACGGGTGGGGCGGCGGCAGCGCCCACCGGGAAATCGAGTCGAGCCAACAAAGCTGACAACCATGGCCTGACAGGTGTGGCACGTTGCAACAAATGTGGGAGCGGCGGTGCGGCGATCCGACTTGCCCCGCGAAGCGCCGCGCGGGCGGCGCTCGATCTCACCAGCACCACAGGATTCGAGCCAAGCCCCTCGACACCACATTCCATTTAGTGGTGCAATGCGATGTAAATTAGAATTAATCCTATTTACTCCGCAGGGCCTCCTCATGATCGACGCCGCGCCGCCAACGGAGCCTAGCCTGCCTGCCCTGTACCGGGAGCATCGCGGCTGGCTCGAAACCTGGCTACGTCGGCGCCTGGGCAATGCCTGGGATGCCGCCGACCTCAGCCAGGATACGTTCCTACGGGTACTGGCCAGTGCCCAACCCCTGGCTGACATTCGCGAGCCAAGGGCCTACCTGCTGACAGTCGGCAAACGCCTGCTCAGCAACTTCCACCAACGGCGCAGCCTGGAACAGGCTTACCTCGACGCTTTGGCCAGCTTGCCCGAGCAGCATGTGCCCTCGCCAGAAAAACGCTGGATATTGCTGGAAACCCTGCAAGCACTCGACGAATTGCTCGATGGCCTCAAGGCGCCGGTACGCAAGGCCTTTCTCTGGAGCCAGCTTGAAGGCCTGGGTTACGCCGAAATCGGCAAGCGCCTGGGCGTTTGCGAGCGTTCGGTAAAACGCTACATGGCGCAGGCATACGAACATTGCCTGCTGGCCGAGTTGCAATGACCAACCACTCCCCTGAAACCCGCGAAGCCGTGCGTGCTGCCGCCCGTTGGCTGGCGCTGCTGGACGCTGGTGACGCCAGTGAGAGCGACTTGCTGCGCCTGGCGAAATGGCGGGCCAGCAGCAGCCTGCACGAAGACGCATGGCAGAAGGCATCATTGCTGCGTCAGCGTTTTACCGCGCTACCCGGCGCGCTGGCCATGGCCACCCTGGACCGCCCGGATACCGGCCGCCGCGCGCTGCTCAAGCAAACCCTGGGTATCGCTGTGCTGTTGCCCACGGCCTGGCTGGTCAGCCGGGAGCTGCCGCTGGAGGCCTGGACCGCCGACATGCGCACCTCGGTAGGTGAGCGTCGGCAAGTGCTGTTGAGCGATGGCACATTCGTGCAGCTGAACACCGACAGTGCGGTGGATATCGACATGAATGCACGTCGCCTGACATTGCTTCGCGGCGAAGTGGCGGTGAAGGTGCCCGCCAACCTCAACCTGATGTTGCAGGTGCCTTATGGCCAGGTGGCGGTCGGCGGGGGTGAAGTGTGCCTGCGGCTGGTCGATCAGGCCTGCCGGGTATCGGTGGCCGATGGGGTTGCCAGCCTGCAGCCACTGCGCGGCCCGGCACACGTGCTGCACGCCGGGCAACAAGCCAACCTGCAGGTGGCAGGCGTGGGCCCGGTGACAGGCCTGGATGAATGGCGCCTGGGCTGGCGTGAGGGCGTGTTGCGGCTGGATGACCGCCCCTTGGGCGACCTGTTGCACGAACTGCGCAGGTACCGCCCCGGCGTGCTGCGCTGGGCGCCGGAACTGGAGCGCCTGCGGGTGACTGGCACTTTCCGCCTTGACGATACCGACCGGATTCTTGAATTGCTCGCTGCCAGCCTGCCGTTGCAGGTGCACGCACGCACGCGCTACTGGGTCAGCCTGGCGTCACGAGAAAAGCGTGCTTGAGGCTGTCCCCTTTTTTTCACTCGCCGGTCATTACCGGTAGAAGAAAATAAAGGGGAGCCTTGTTCAATGTCAGTAGTAACGTCTCGCCGCCTGCGCCCACTGGTGCGCGCAGTGCGTCCGTTGTTCGCCATGAGCCTGTTGTTGTCTGCACCCGCCTGGGCTGATGAGCCGGTGCGGCGTGCCTACCAGGTGCCGGCCGCCAGCCTGGGCGCTGTGCTCACCCGGTTTGCCGACCAGGCCGGCGTCAGCCTTTCGCTGGACCCGGCACTGGTCCAGGGCCGGCAGAGTAATGGCCTTTCTGGTAGCTACAGTGTCGAAGAAGGTTTCATGCAGCTGCTACGCGGCAGCGGCCTGCAGTTGCTGCCGGTCGGTGAGGGCGCCTTCACCCTGATGCCAGCAGCCGAGGCCGGTGGCGCTTTGGAAATCGCCCCCACCAGCATCGTTGGCGGGCTGGCCGCAAGCAACGAAACGCAGCCGTATGCTGGCGGCCAGGTGGCTCGGCAGGGCGCGCAAGGCCTGCTGGGCTCGCGTGACTTCATGGAAACCCCGTTCAGCATCACCAGCTACACCAGCGAACTGGTGAAGAACCAGCAGGCGCGAACCTTGGGCGAGCTGATCGCCACCGACCCTTCGGTTCGGGCCACCAATCCGGCAGGCGGGCGCTTCGAGCAATTCACCATTCGCGGCTTCAGCCTGTTCAACAGTGATGTGGCCTACAACGGTTTGTACGGCATCTTGCCGACCTACTCGATCGACATGGAAATGGCCGACCGGGTCGATATCATCAAAGGCCCCAGCCAGTTGATCAACGGCATTTCGCCGCGTGGCAGCGTGGGCGGCGGAATCAATGTGCAGCCCAAGCGCGCTGGCGACAAGCCAATCACCGAGTTCACCGGCAGCTATGCCTCGGCTGGCCAGGCGGGCGGGGCGGTGGATGTTGGCCGGCGGTTTGGCGATGGCCAACAGTTTGGCGTGCGCTTCAATGGCGTGAAGCAGGCCGGCGATACCGAATGGGACCACCAGCGTGTCGAGCGTGAAATGGCAGTGCTGGGCCTGGACTTTCGCAGCGATCGCCTGCGCCTGTCGGCGGACCTCGGCCACACCGAGCGTGACACCGATGCCCCGCAGGAACGCGTGCTGATCGGCGCCAACGCCAAGGTGCCGGATGCCAACGACGTTCGCCACAACTATGCCCAGGCCTGGAGCAAGGCGCGCACCAACGACACGTTTGGTGCACTGCATGCCGAGTACGACATCAGCGAATCGCTGCTGGCCTACGGTGCGGTCGGTGCGCGCAAAAGCAACCATGACTTCCTGCGGCACAACGTCTCCATCGTCAACGATGCCGGTGACTTTACCGTGCAGCCGCGCGACTTTACCCGCGATGAGTCGGTGCGCACCGCCATGGCCGGCCTGCGCAACTGGTTCCATACCGGGCCGGTCAGCCATGAGCTGAACCTGGCGGCCACCTACTTCTACATGGACTTCACCAACGGCGGCGCCCGCTATGCTTCGGCGCCCAGCAACCTCTACAACCCGGTGGTCACACCGACCCCGGGTACGCCTACCCGCATCGACCCCAAGGTCTACACGGAGAACCGCTTCTCCGGTGTGGCCCTGGCCGACACCCTCGGCTTTTTCGATGACCGCCTGCTCCTGACCCTGGGCGCACGCTGGCAACGCGTGCAGGTGGACGACTGGAGCGACGGCGTCAAAGGTGACACGGCCTACGACGAAGAGAAGGTCTCGCCCTCGGGCGGTGTGCTGCTCAAGGTTACCGACCAGCTGTCGCTTTACGCCAACTACATGGAAGGCCTGAGCCAGGGCAAGATCGCGCCTTCGACGTCGATCAACGAAGACCAGATCTTCCCACCGTTCACCAGCCGCCAGGTCGAGGTAGGGGCCAAATATGACCTGGGCAAGGTGGCCTTTACTGCCAGTGCCTTCCGCATTCGCCAGCCGGCCTACGAGACCAACGCCACCTCGCGGGTGTTCGGCCCCAATGGCAAGCGTGACAACCGCGGTATCGAGTTGAGCGTGTTCGGTGAACCCGTGCAGGGCGTGCGTGTGCTGGGTGGGCTGATGTACATCGATAGCGAACTGACCGACACCGTGGGTGGCGCTTTTGACGGCAACCGCGCACCGGCCACACCCGAATACAACGTCAACCTCGGTGCCGAATGGGACGTGCCGGGCGTGCATGGCCTGACCCTGACGGCGCGGGGTATTCATTCCAGCTCGCAGTACCTGGACCAGAACAACAGCAAGCAGATCGATGGCTGGGAGCGGTACGACGTGGGGGCGCGTTATGCGTTCAAGGTGGATGCCACCGAGGTGACCTTGCGGGCCAGTGTGGAGAACGTGCTGGATGATCGTTACTGGAGTTCGGCGGGGGCCTCGGATGACAGTGAGCCGGGGTTGACCCTGTCCACGCCGCGTACCTATCTGCTCTCGGCAACCGTTGGCTTCTAAGCCGTCCCGCAAGCCTTCTGCATACCCTGTGGGAGCGGGCGTGCCCGCGAATCAGGCGACTCGGTGGATGGCACCGGCTCCGCCGGTGTTCGCGGGCATGCCCGCTCCCACAGGGGCGCGTGCAAGGCAGTCGCTCCTGTAGACGATCAGGTTGGCGCAATCGCCCGACCCAGTTTCTGCGCCTGCGCCTGCAACACCCGCATCAAATGCATCGCCGCATGCGAAGGCGGCTCGAAGCGCGAATAGACAAAGCTGATATCGAAGTGAATCTCGTCGGCCAGCGGCACCACCGCCAGGCCACTGTCCTGCGCCACGAATTCGTCGATCAGGCTGATGCCCATGCCCTGCTTGACCAATGCCACCGCCTCGTTGGCATTGGTGAACGACAACAGTGACACCAACTGCGCCCCGCACTGTTCGATGTGCCCTGCCAGCAGTTTGCCAAACGGCATGTCTGGCCTGAACAGCAGCAGCGGGTGCCCTTCCAGTTGCCGCAAGGTCAGCGAGGCATGCCCGGCCAAAGCGTGATCGGGTGGCATCACCACCACCATGCGCCCACGCATGAACGCCTGCGAATGCAAGTGATCGTGCAGCACCGGCAGGGCGGCAATCGACAGGTCGACCTTTTTCGACAGGATCTGGTTGGGCATTTCGCCCATCAGCGAAGTTTGCCACTCGATGTTCAGCGAAGGCGCCTCGCGCTTGAGTTGCGCCAGGGCAATCGGGATGACCACCGTCGACAGCGAAGCGCTGCACGAGATGCGCAACTTGCGGTGGCCGCCGGCACCCAGTGACAGGGCGCACTGGTTGACCTCCAGTGCTGCCTGGTACACCCGTTCGACCTCACGGAACAGCACCTGCGCTTCGGCCGTGGGCACCAGGCGGTTGTTGATGCGCTCGAACAAGCGATAAGCCAAGCGCCCCTCGATGTACTGGATCAGCTTGCTCACGGCCGGCTGCGAGACGTACAGCAACTTGGCCGCCGCGCTGATCGAGCCGGTCAGCATCACCGCGCGGAACACTTCCATGTGGCGCAGTTTGAACACCATGGGGCTTGCGTCTGCGCCTTCGTTGCCAAGCTGCATGTGTATTACCTTCGGTTATGGTCTGTGCCATCTGGGTATGAGCGTCAAACTTGGCCACGCAGTATCTTGAACCCAGCCAAATCGCCCTTGCGGCGCACAATAACAAGATCTGCAGGCAAGCGCAGCGGTGCTTGCCGGGAGTGCCATGTGAGCATTTTTGACGAACCGAAGGTCGATTGCCATAACCATTTGTTTGACCCCGCCTGTTTCCCTTACCACCCCGACGCACCCTATGCGCCCTCCGGCCAGGAAGTGGCCACCCAGCAACAGTTCACCCGGGTCATGGACGCCTACGGCGTGCAGCATGCCTTGCTGGTTGGCCCCAACAGCGGCTACCACACTGACAACCGCTGCCTGCTGCACGCCCTGGCTACCGGGCAGGGGCGGTTCAAGGGCGTGGCGGTGGTCGAAACGGGTATCGCTCTCGATGCGCTGGCTGCGCTGCAGGCGCAAGGGGTGGTCGGTATCGCGTTCAACCCGGCGTTGTACGGGGTTGCCAGCCTGAAGGGCGTTGAAGGGCTGTTTGGCAAGCTTGCCGAACTCGGCCTGTTTGCCCAGGTGCAGGTATGCGAAGACCAGTTGGTTGAACTGCGCAGCCTGTTGCAGGGCTCGCGTGCACGCCTGCTGATCGACCATTGCGGCCGCCCGGATGTGGCGGCCGGTGTGCAGCAGCCCGGTTTCCAGGCCTTGCTGCGCCTGGCCGACACCGGCCGGGCCTGCGTGAAGCTGTCGGGCATGCAGAAATTCGCCGCCGCCGATGCATTGCTGGAGCAGAGCAGTGCCTACGTTCAGGCCCTGCTCGAAGCCTTTGGCGCTGATGCCTGCGTGTGGGGCTCGGACTGGCCGTTCATTCGCCAGCGCTCGCGGGTGGACTACGGCCCGCTGCTGAAACTGGCCGAACACCTGATGCCGGATGCTCGCCAGCGCCGCGCGGTGATGTGGGACACCCCCCGACGTCTGTTCGGGTTCGCCTAGAACCTCGTTTTTGCCATTCCAATAACAAGAGAGCAACCGTCATGAACACAGAACAGAACGCCAGTCTCGGGGTGTTCGACACCCCGGCGCGTGCGCAGCAACGCACCCGTACCCGCTTCATGATCCTGGCGCTGATTTCCGGCGGCACCATGATCAACTACCTCGACCGCAGCGTGATGGGCATTGCAGCGCCCAGCATCAGCGCCGACCTGGGCCTGAACGCGGCAATGATGGGGGTGATCTTTTCTGCCTTTTCGTGGACCTACGCTGCCGCGCAGATCCCGGGTGGCATCCTCATCGACCGGCTGGGCACCAAGCTCACCTACTGGCTGGCGCTGACCCTGTGGTCGCTGTTCACCGGCCTGCAGGGGCTGGCCCAGGGCTTCCTGTCGTTGCTGGGCATGCGCTTTCTGGTGGGGGTGACCGAAGCACCGTGCTTCCCCACCAACAGTCGTGTCGTGGCCACATGGTTCCCGCAGAGCGAGCGCGCCAGGGCGACGGGTATCTACACCTTTGCCGAATACACCGGGCTGGCGTTCCTGACGCCGCTGCTGTTCTGGGTGTTGCATGCCTACGGCTGGCGCTTCCTGCTGCTGGCCGTGGGCCTGATGGGCATCCTCTATGGCCTGGTGTGGTGGCGCAAGTACCACGAGCCGCATCAGTCCACCACGGCCAACCAGGCTGAACTGGACTACATCGCCGCCGGTGGCGGGGTGGTCGATGGCGGGCAGAAAGCCACGGTATTCCGCTGGTCGCAGATTCCGGCGTTGCTCAAGCACCGCAACATGCTGGGCATCTGCCTGGGGCAGTTCGCCTGCAACTCCACCAACGTGTTCTTCCTCACCTGGTTCCCTACCTATCTGGTGACCGAGCGGCACATGCCCTGGCTCAAGGTCGGCTGGGTGGCGGTGCTGCCGTTCATTGCCGCCTCGCTGGGTACGCTGGTGGGTGGCTGGTTGTCGGACGCCTTGCTGCGCCGTGGCTACTCGCTGAACGTGGCGCGCAAGCTGCCGGTGATCGCCGGGCTGCTGACCGCTTCGGTGATCGTGCTGGCCAACTACGTCGAGTCCGATGCACTGGTCATCACCATCCTGTGCATCGCCTATTTCGCCCAGGGCATGTCGGCGCTGGCCTGGATGATCGTGTCCGATATCGCCCCCAAAGGCCTGCTGGGCCTCAGTGGCGGGCTGTTCAACCTGTTTGCCAATGCGGCTGGCATCGTCACCCCCTTGACCATCGGCATCATCGTGTCGCTCACCGGCTCGTTCGTCTGGGCCCTGGCGTTCGTGTCGTCGATCACCGTGCTGGGTGCGCTGTGCTACCTGTTCATGGTCAGCGACCTGCGTCGCTTGCCGGAAATTCCTTCTGTGGAAAATGGAGCAAAACAATGAGCCAGTACCTGCAAGGTCAAATCGCAATCGTCACCGGGGGCATGCGTGGCATCGGCCTGGCGATCGCCCGGCGCCTGCATGGCGCCGGCGCCCAGGTAGTGATCTGGGACCTCGCCGTCGACGGCTGGGACAGTGCAGCAAACGGCTTTGAACCGGTGCTGCGCCAGGCGGTGGACGTGTCGTCGCTGGCCTCGGTGGAAGCGGCCTTCGCCGAGGCGCTGGCGCACGTGGGGCAGGTGCACATATTGGTCAACAATGCCGGCATCAACGGCCCGGTGGTGGCCTCGTGGGACTTCCCGCCAGAGGCGTGGGACAAGGTTATCGCCATCGACCTGAACGGTGTGTTCTATTGCTGCCGCACCGCCATCCCGCACATGCGCGAAAACGGCTACGGGCGCATCGTCAACATCGCCTCCATGGCCGGCAAGGATGGCGTGCAGTACATCTCGGCCTATTCGGCAGCCAAGGCCGGAGTAATCGCTTTCACCAAGGCGGCGGCCAAGGAGCTGGCGCAGGACGGCGTGCTGCTCAATTGCGTGGCACCGGCCATGGTCGAGACGCCGCTGATGGCCGAAATGACAGCGGAGCACATTGCCGCGAGCAAGGCCAAGATCCCCATGGGGCGCTTCCTCAAGGCCGAGGAGATCGCCAACATGGTCAGCTGGATCGCCGGGCCCGAGTGCAGCTTTACCACCGGCTTTGTATTCGACCTCAGTGGCGGGAGGGCGACCTATTGAATGGCCTGGGCGTGGCGCACCTGACGGCGCTGGAATTGCCACCCTCAGTGTTGGTACGCGAGGCGCGCTGCGCCGGCTTCAGCGCAGTGGGGTTGCGGTTGCACCCGGTGATGGCGGGTGCGCTGGCCTACCCGGTTGCGGCTGGTAGCCAGGCAATGCGTGAGCTGCGGGCAGTGTTGGCAGGGGAAGGCGTGCGTGTGACGGACATCGAGTTTGTCTCACTTACGCCGCGCACCCGGGTTGCTGACTACCATGCCCTGTTAGCCGCGGGTGCCGAGCTGGGTGCGGCAAGCCTGACGGTGTCCGGCGACGATGACGATGTTGCGCGGTTGACCGGCAACTTTGCAGCGCTTTGTGAAATGGCGCATGGGCATGGTTTGCGGGTGGACCTGGAGTTCATGCGCTGGCGGCCGGTGGCGACGCTGCAACAGGCGTGCGCGGTAGTGACGGGGGCAGGGCAGGACAACGGTGGCGTGCTGGTCGATGCCTTGCACCTGTTCCGCTCCGGTGGTCAGGTGGCGGATATCGTTGCAGTCGATCCGCGTTGGCTGCGTGCCGTGCAGCTGTGTGATGCACCGATGTTGGCACCCGCGCAGGAACTGATCATCCCGGAGGCGCGCGAGGGTCGCCTGCTGCCGGGGCAAGGGCAGCTACCGCTGGCAGCGTTGCTGGCGGCATTGCCGGGGGATGTGTGCATCAGCGTGGAAGTGCCCTCCGCCGGCTTGCCCGCAGCGCAGCGGCTGCAAGCAGCGGCACAGGTGACCCACGCCTGGCTGCACGACAGGCGACAGTCGTCACCCGCCGTGCAGGTTGCCGGTCACGCCTGATCCGGTACCACGGCGATCACGTCGATCTCCATCAGCCACTCGGCCTGGGCCAACCCGGCCACCACCAGCCCGGTGGAGATCGGGAACACACCCTTCAGCCACTTGCCCACTTCCTTGTACACCGGCTCGCGAAAGCGCGGGTCGGTGATGTAGGTGGTGGTCTTGACGATGTGCGACAGGTCCGAGCCCGCTTCTTCAAGCAGTTGCTTGACGTTTTTCATCGCCTGCTCGGTCTGTGCGCGGGGGTCACCCAGGCCCACCAGCTTGCCTTCGAAGTCGGTGCCGACCTGGCCGCGCACATAAATGGTGTTGCCGGCCCGCACTGCCTGGCACAGGTCATTGTCCAGCGTCTGGTTGGGGTAGGTTTCCTTGGTGTTGAACATGCGGATGCGAGTATGGGTAGGCATCAGTGGGCTCCGAGGGTGCTGACGTTGCTGATCGTGTTTTCGTGCTGCTCGTCCGCGTCGCGCTGCTCGCGGTCGCGGTAGGCCAGGTAGGTGCGTTGCGTGGCAATGTGGCCGGCGACGTGCTTGGCGTCGTGCCATACGCCCCAGATGAACGACGAGCCACGGCGTGACAGCCACGGCAGGCCAAGGAAGTACACGCCCGGCTCGCGGGCCACGCCGCGCTGGTGCTGGGGCTTGCCGTTGGCATCGAAGGTGTCCACCTGCAACCAGCTGAAGTCCACGCCGTAGCCGGTGGCCCAGATGATGCTGGTGACGCCAGCCTGTGCCAGGTCCAGTTCGCGCAGCGGGTTGCTCATGCAGGCCGGGTCGGCCAGGCGCTTGCGTGCTTCGGGCTCTTCCGGCAGGTCCAGGCCGTTGCGTTCGATGTAGGCGTCGGCGGCATCCAGCAGGGCCAGGTAGTTTTCGTCGCCACGGTTGATGTTCTCGACCAGGTTGTCCTGGAAGCGCGCCACGCCGTTTTCAAACGACTGGGTCAGGCCGACCAGGGTCATGCCTTGGTGGGCGAGGGCACGGAAGTCGACGGTGTGGCCGCCTCGGGCGCCGCTGACGGCAATGGTCACGTGCTCGCGGCCAGGCTTGGCGATTTCTGCATCCCACTCACCCAGCACGCCCAGCCACCAGCAGAAGTCGCGGTTGCGATAGGTCCGTGGCGGGCGGTCGTGCGCGCCGACCGACAGGTACACCTGGCGGCCTGCCCGCATCAGTTCTTCGGCGATCTGCACGCCAGAAGAGCCGGCACCCACCACCAGCACCGCGCCTTTCGGCAGCTGCTCGGGGTTGTAGTAAGCGGCGGAGTGTATCTGGTGCAGGTTGCTGTCTTTCGGTGCAATGGCCGGGATCACCGGTTTCTGGAACGGGCCGGTGGCGGCGACCACGCGGTTGGCGCGAATCACGCCCTCGTTGGTCTCGATGGTGAAGCCGGGGCGGTCGCTGTTGCGCACCACGCGCTTCACTTCGATGCCGGTGCGTACCGGCAGGTTGTACTTGCGTACGTACTGTTCGAAGTAATCGGCTACCTGGTCCTTGCCGGCGAAGGCGTCGGCGTCGAGGTTGAATTCCAGGCCCGGGAAGCGGTCGTGCCAGACCGGGCCGTTGGCCACCAGCGAGTCCCAGCGGCCAGTGCGCCAGGCCTCGGCGATGCGGTTGCGCTCCAGCACCAGGTGCGGCACGCCAAGTTTGTTCAGGTGTTCGCTCATGGCCACGCCGGCCTGGCCGGCGCCGACGACGAGGGTGTCGATTTCGAGGTTGTTCAGTGTCATGTCCGAGCCCTTGTTCAGGCGGTTTTTGTGAGGTCGGTTTGGAGGACCGCCGTTGCCTGGGGCCAGACTAGGGATGCGCCACAAATGGCGAAAATAGTATTTAGCTGGTACTTGCCGATAAAACGGCGAAGGCCTCGAATTCTGTGGCCTCGCACAGGAGAAACTGGCCCGAAACAAACGTAGGAGCGAGCGCAGCTCGCGATGCGCCGCGCGGGCGGCGCGCGATCTCTGCCACAGCACAGTTTTTTCCTGCTTAACCCCTCGGAAAATGTTGGTTTCGTGAGGTAGAAGGTTGCGCCCAGAATGCCCTGCATAGCACAGGACAACAGGAGCTTTACCATGACCTTCTCCATCATCGGCCGCTGCCAGGAAACCGGCCAGGTCGGCATCGCCATCAGTTCTTCGAGCATCGCCGTGGGCGCCCGTTGCCCTTGGGTACGTGCGGGGGTTGGCGCTGTTGCCACGCAGAACATCACCTTGCCGGCGCTGGGGCCGCAGATTCTTGATGCGCTGGAGCAGGGGCAGTTGCCGCCCGCTGCTGTGCTGGACCGGGTACTGAGCGCCAATGGCTGGAGCGAGTACCGCCAGGTCACGGTGATTGACAGCAACGGCCAGGTGGCGTTGTTCACCGGTCGCGAGGCATTGGGCACGCACCATGCCGTGGCGGGTGAGCAATGCGCCGCGGCAGGTAACCTGTTGTCTTCAACCCAGGTGATCGAGGCCATGGTAGTGGCCTTCGAACAAGCGGGTGGGCACTTGGCCGACCGCCTGCTGGCGGCCATGCACGCGGCAATGGCCGCAGGTGGCGAAGCCGGGCCGGTGCATTCGGCGGCGTTGAAGATTGCCGGTGAGCTGACCTGGCCGCTGGTGGACCTGCGCGTGGACTGGGCCGAAGCAGACCCGATCGGCGTGCTCGATGGCCTGTGGCAGGCGTACCGCCCGCAGATGCAGGATTACGTAACCCGTGCCCTCAACCCGACCGCCGCGCCAAGCTACGGGGTGCCAGGCGATGAGTGATGTTGCCAGCCGCACGCTGCTGGCCCGGCTGGTAGGCTTTGCCACGGTCAGCCGCGACTCCAACCTTGAGCTGATTGGCTTTATCCGTGATTACCTGGCCGGGTTCGGCGTGGAAAGTGAACTGTTCCATAACCCGGAGGGCACCAAGGCCAACCTGTTCGCCACCATCGGCCCTCGGGACGTAGGCGGGGTGGTGCTGTCGGGCCACACCGATGTAGTACCGGTGGACGGCCAGGCCTGGACGGTCGAGCCGTTTGCGCTCAGCGAAAGTGATGGCCGCCTTTATGGCCGTGGCACAGCCGATATGAAAGGCTTCATTGCATCGGTGCTGGCAGCGGTCCCGGCGTTTCTTGCCCAGCCGTTGCGCATGCCGGTGCACCTGGCGTTCTCCTACGACGAAGAGGTCGGTTGCCTGGGCGTACGCTCGATGCTGGCCGCACTCGAAAAGCGCCCGCATAAGCCGCGGTTGTGCCTGATTGGCGAACCCACCGAGCTCAAGCCGGTGCTGGGGCACAAGGGCAAGCTGGCGATGCGCTGCCAGGTGCATGGCGCGGCCTGCCACTCGGCGTATGCGCCGTATGGGGTAAATGCCATCGAGTATGCAGCGAAGCTCATCGGCAAGTTGGGTGATATCGGTGATGCACTGGCCTTGCCGCAGCATCATGACGAGCGCTTCGACCCGCCATTCTCCACGGTGCAGACCGGGGTGATCAAAGGGGGCCGGGCATTGAACATCGTGCCGGCCGAGTGCGAGTTCGATTTCGAAGTGCGCGCCTTGCCGGGGTTTGACGCACAGGCGGTGGCCGACCAGTTGCAGACGTATGCCGAAGCAGAGTTGCTGCCGCGTATGCGCAAGGTCCACGGCGACAGCGACATTCGCCTGAAACCGCTGAGTGCATACCCTGGGCTGGCCACGCCGGAGGACAGCGAAGCTGCGCGGCTGGTGGCGTTGCTCAGTGGCTCGGATGAATTCGGCACGGTGGCGTTTGGTACCGAAGGTGGGCTGTTCGACCAGGCGGGCATTCCGACCGTGGTGTGTGGACCTGGCAGCATGGACCAAGGGCACAAGCCGGATGAATTTGTCAGCGTCGAGCAGTTGCAGGGCTGTGATGCCATGTTGTTCAGGCTGGTGGATTACCTTAAGCAGGACTGATCGAGTTGGCTTCTTCGCGGGCTTGCCCGCTCCACAGGTATTGCGCAGCCCGTGAGACCAGTGGGATCCCTGTGGGAGCGGGCGAGCCCGCGAAGAGGCCAGCAGCCTGAAACTCAAATCTCGATCGCCCCACTGACCAACCCATAAACGGCAATCACCGCCCCCAGCACCACCACCGCAAAAACCACCCGCTCGAATCCGTTGAACACCTGCCGCTGCTGCTCCTTTCGCGCCATGATGTACAGCACCGTCCCCGGCCCATAGATCACCGCCGACAGCAGCAGGTACTTCATCCCGCCCGCCCAAACCATCAGCACCGCATAGGCGGTTGCCAGCAAGGCCACCAGCAGGTCCTTGCCGCGTTCGGCCGTGTCATTTTCATAGGTCTCCCGGCTTACCGCCAACTTCAGCGCATAAGCCGCCACCAACAGATACGGGATCAAGGTCAGCGAACTGGTCAGCTCCAGGGCCAAGGTAAAGGCATACTCGGTAAACCATGTCAGCAACAGGAACAGTTGCACGAACAACGTAGTGAGCCACAGCGCCGCCGAGGGCACCTGTTGCGGGTTCTGCCGGGTAAGAAAGGCCGGCATGGCCTGGTCGTGGGCGGCCGAGTACAACACCTCGGCGGCCAGCAGGGTCCATGACAGGTACGCACCCAGCACCGAGATGATCAGGCCGATGCTGATGAAGATCGCGCCCCAGCGCCCGACAATCGCCTCCAGCACCCCGGCCATCGACGGCTGCCGCAGGCCGGCCAGTTCCGGGCGAAGCATCACGCCATAGCTGAGCAGGGTGATCAGCACCAGCAGGCACAGCACGCCGACAAAGCCGAGCACCGTGGCAATGCCCACGTCACGGCGGTTGCGCGCGTAGCGTGAATAGACGCTGGCGCCTTCGATACCCAGGAACACGAACACCGTGACCAGCATGGTGCTGCGTACCTGCTCGAACAGCGGCTCGCCCGGCGGCAGCAGTTCGGCCGCAGCATGGCCGACCCGGCCAAAGTCGTCGAGGTGGTCCAGGTCGGCTGCCGGGCCGGCCATGGGGGTGCCCCAGAAGTTCTGGCTGAACAGCCCTCCATCGAACGCGGCGATGATGACCACGATGAACACCAGGATCGGGATCATCTTCGCCACGGTGGCAATGGTGTTGATGACTGCCGCCTGTTGTACGCCGCGCAAGACCAGGAAGTGGAAGGCCCACAACAATACCGACGAAACGGCGATGGCAGCCACGGTGTTGCCTTCGCCAAAGACCGGGAAGAATGCACCGAGCGTGGATTTGATCAGGATGAAGTAGGACACGTTGCCGATACAGGTGCCGGCCCAGAAGCCGAAGGCCGAGGCAAAGCCCAGGTAGCTGCCGAACCCGGCGCTGGCGTAGGCATAGATGCCCGAGTCAAGGTCCGGGCGGCGGCGGGCCAGGGTCTGGAACACGAAGGCCAGCATCAGCATGCCCAGGCCGGCGATGCACCAGGCAATGATGGCGCCAAGGCCCCCGGTTGCACGGCCGAAGGTGGCCGGCAGTGAGAAGATGCCGGCACCCACCATGGAGCCCACCACCAGGGCGGTGAGCGACCAGACGTTGAGTTTGCCTTCCGTTGCGCTGCTCATTGGCATTGCTCTCCCTTGCGGTGAAGGGTTGAGTAAAGACCGGGGAGAGGGGGTGTGCCAGTTGTTGAGGGTTATGGCTGATGGCCTGATCGCCGGCAAGCCAGCTCCCACAAATGCTGCACATGGCTTGAAACCGGCGCGGTCGGTGTGGGAGCTGGCTTGCCGGCGAATGGGCCGCAGCGCGGCCCCGGCGACTCAGAAGGTTGCCTTGACCTGCAGGCCAACCACCAGCGCGTTGTCGATGTCTTTCCCGGAGAACGCCCCTGGCTCGATGATGTATTGCACATCCGGGCGCAGGTTCAGCCACGGCGTGGCCTGGTAACCGTAGCTCAGTTCGATCAACTGCTCGGCGCTGTCGATGTCGGGGAACTGCTGGCCAGCATTGAAAGCGGCATCTTCCAGCACATCGCGGCTACGCGGGTTGGGAACGGCGCGGCCGTAACCCAGCGCCACGGTGTCTTTCGGCCGGCCTTCGAACGGCTTGTACAACACCACGCCCGCGCCATACCACTTGGTGAACGGCGAGGCGGCCTTGCTTGATGCCGAGTATTGGCCGAAGGCATGCAGGCTGCGGCCTGGCGAGCCTTGGTCATTCCACACGGCCTGGTCGACCAGCAGGTAGTGGCCGCCGCGGCCGGACACTTCATCATTGCTGCCGATGCGTTTCACATCGGAGCTGTCGTAGTAGTAGCCCAGCTTGTACTCGCCCGGCAGTTCGCCCTGCAGCTTGTATACCAGCTCCACCGGTACCACGGTGCCGGTAGTGTGCTTGGGGCCCAGGTGCCAGGCACGGCTGGAGTTGCCATTGCTCTCGGGGTCGACGTTGAATGCCGCCACACGCAGTTGCCAGGCAGGCGACAGGTCGTACTTGACCCGCACGCCCAGGTGGGCGTTGGGGTAGTTGGTCCAGCCGCTGCCACCGGACATGTTCAGCGGGTGGCCGCAGAAGCCGGCGTTCATGAAGTTGCACAGGATGCCGCTGTCCAGGCCGCCCAGGTCGTTGCCCATGGCCATGTAGCCGAGCTTGACGTTGAGTGCCGGGGTGAACAGGGTGCGCTCGTAGCTCAGCTCGGTCAGGCGGGTGTACAGGCCACCGAAGTTTTCCTGGATCGGCAGGCGGTTGCCTACCAGGTCTTCCGAAGCGCTGTTGCCGCGGCGGTCGTTGATGGTCAGCTGGACCTTGCCGCCGTTGTCCAGGCCATACAGTTTCGACAAGTCGAACTGCACGCCCAGCTTGACGTTCTGCGAATAGCGCGCCGAGCGGTGCAGGCCACCGTGGGCGTTGTAGGCGGTTTCGCCGCTGTAGTCGCCGGTGATTTTAACGCCGTCTTCTTCCAGCTGGTGACGCAGGCCGCCCCAGTCACCGGTCAGGGTGCTGCGGGTCAGCAGGTCGTCGTTGGCGAAGGCAGTGGTGCTGGCCAGGGCCAGCAGCAGGGTAGGGGTGATGCGGATTGCGGATGGCATTGCGTTGTCTCGAATTGTCTATGGGCCATTCGCGGGCGCGCCCGCTCCCACAAGGATCAAGGCAGAACCTGTGGGAGCGGGCGTGCCCGCGAAGCAGGCGACGCGGCTTTACGGCAGAGCGTAAGAAATCACGTAGTCGCCACGGTCAGTCGACTGGCGCGCACCGCCAGCCGTGATCACCACGTACTGCTTGCCGGTCTTCGGCGAAACGTAGGTCATAGGGCCACCCTGGCTGCCCACAGGCAGGCGGGCCTTCCAGATTTCGTTGCCGTTGCTGCTGTCGTAGGCGCGCAGGTAGAAGTCCTGGGTGCCGGCGATGAACACCAGGCCGCCTTGGGTCGACAGGGTGCCGCCCAGGGTTGGCAGGCCGATCTTGATCGGCAGGTGCATGCGGATGCCGAGCGGGCCGGTGTCTTCAACAGTGCCCACCGGTACCTGCCAGGCAACCTGGCGGGTCTTCATGTCGATGGCGGTCAGGGTGCCGAACGGCGGTGCCTGGCACGGAATGCCGGCTACCGACAGGAAGCGGTTCTTGTTCACGGCATACGGGGTGCCCTTGAGCGGTACAGCGCCCATGCCAGTGTTCAGTGCTTCGCCACCGGAAGCCGCGCCGCCCTTGTTCTGCGACGGGATCATCTGGATCCACAGGCCCAGGCGCATATCGTTGACGAAGATGAAGCCATGTACCGGGTCGGTGGAAATGCTGCCCCAGTTCATGCCACCCAGCGAACCCGGGAAGCTCAGCGACAGGTCGGTGCCCGGCGCGGTGTACAGGCCGTCGTAGCGCATTTTCTTGAAGTCGATGCGGCACAGCAGCTGGTCATACGGGGTGGCGCCCCACATGTCCGATTCGGTCAGGGTCTGCGCGCCGATCTGCGGCATGCCCACCGATTTCGGCTGGGTTGGGGAGTACGGCTCGTTCGGGATGTTGCTTGGCTTGACCGGTACTTCGTCGACCTGGGTCAGCGGCTTGCCGGTGGCGCGGTCGAGCACGTAGATCTGCCCGGCCTTGGTGCCGATCACCACCGCAGGTACCGACTGGCCGTCGTCCTTGGTGAAGTCGATCAGGCTTGGCTGCATCGGCAGGTCGAAGTCCCACAGGTCGTTGTGCACAGTCTGGTAAACCCACTTCTGGTTGCCGGTGGTAGCGTCCAGGGCCAGCACCGAAGCGCCATAGGTGTGGTCCAGCTTGTTGCGTTCTACGCCGTAGATGTCGGTGGACGACGAGCCCATCGGCAGGAACACGGTGTTCATCGCCGGGTCGTAGGACATTGGCGCCCAGCTGTTCGGGGTGCTGCGCACGTAGGTGCTATCGCCCTGCGGTGCCTGGCGGTCTTCCGGGTTGCCCGGGTCGAAGGCCCAGCGCATTTCACCGGTGATTACGTCGAAGCCACGGATCACGCCGCCTGGCATGTCGGTCTGGACGTTGTCGGCGACACGGCCGCCGACCACCACGGTGGTGCCGGCCATCAGCGGCGCGGAGGACAGCTGGTAGTAGGAGTCCGGCACATTGCCCAGGCCGGCCATCAGGTTGACCTGGCCGTTGTTGCCGAAGCCCTGGCAGAACTCGCCGTTGTCGGCGTCGACGGCAATCAGGCGGCCGTCGATGGTGTTGGTCAGCAGGCGACGCTGGCAGTTGGCACCGGCCGGCACACTACCGCCGGCGACCGGGGAGCTGTTCGGCTGGGTCGGCTGGGCGATGGCGGCAGTGGCGTCGAAGTAGGCCATGCCACGGCAACGCTGCCAGACCTTGGACTGGGCGTTGATCTCGTTCTTCCACAGCTCTTTGCCGGTGTCGGCATCAAGGGCGATCAGGTTGTTGTGCGGGGTGCAGATGAACACCTTGTTGCCGATCTGAAGCGGGGTCAGCTGATCTTCGGCACCGTTGCCATCGCTGATGGCCACGTCACCGGTGTGGTAGGTCCAGGCCACTTTCAGCTTGTTGACGTTGTTGCGGTTGATCTGGTCCAGCGCGGCGAAGCGGCTGCCACCTTCGGTGTTGCCGTAGTGGGCCCAGTCTTTCTGCTCTTTGCCGGCTTCGACCGGGGTCATGCCCGGGCCTTTGCCGGTAGGGGCGACGCTTGGGTGGGCAACGAACATGTTGCCTGCAGCGATCACCAGTGCCACGGCCATCACCCCGGCAACGCCGTAGGCACCACGGCCAGCGCTGGCGCCATTGGCACGCGCCAGCAGCGGGTAGACCAGCGCCACCACTATGCCGATGGCGGCAAACATGAACAGGCGCGAGAACAGTGGCCAGAACACCAAGCCAGTATCGATCAGCGCCCACACCGCAGTACCGACCAGGAATGCAGCATACAGCCAGGCACCGGCCTTCTTGCGGCGGGCGATGAGGACACCGGCGATGGCCATGGCCAGGCCGCCGATCAGGAAGTACCAGGAACCGCCCAGGCCGGCCAGCTTGACGCCGCCAGCAGCCAGGACAAGACCGAGCAGGGCGATGATCACGCCCAGGCCGATCAGGATGATGTTTGTGGCGCCAGAGGCGCGCGGTGTTTCGTTCATGCCAGGGATCTCAGCAGGTGGAATGCGCGCAGTCTAAGCCCTTAGCTTGCTAATTAACAAGTTAGTACATAAATTTATGAGACTGATTGTCGCAGGGCTGAACTCGCGAACGTGTGGCTAAAAGTCTAGATCATGGGCTGAAAAATGCACTAAACGAGGTGTTCATGCAGGTTGGTCAACCTGCATTCATACTTTGGTCTACTGTGCTGCGCCTACACCGGCCACGGCGCGTTGCTGCTGTAAAACACGGCGAGCCACACGGTGGCTTTGCCGGGCGCAGTCCACTCCACGCGGTGGCGGTAGTGCGGCGGAATGTCGAGGCAATCGCCCGGTGCCAGCAGGCGGGTGTACTGCTCGTGTTCGAAGCGCAGGCCGGCAGCACCACTGAGCAGCACGATCCATTCGCCTTCGACCTGGTCGTACCAGAACCCGGGCGGGCTGGCCTGGCCGCTGGAAACGATACGCTCCACCCGCACCCCAGGGCGGCTGAGCAATTCATCTACGCATTCGGCACTGGTGGGGTCGCAGGGGGGCAGGGCAGTCAGCAGGTTGTTCGGTGTCATGGGAAGCCTCGCTTGAACAGGAGTGGTTCCACTATGGACGTGATTGCTGCGTAGCGCGCTTCTTGACCCACCCCGCGGTTTGTAAGAACTTTCTGAGATTTGGAAAACGGGCAGCAGATGGACAAACTCCTGGCGATGAAAATGTTCGTGACCACCGTCGATGCCCAGGGCTTTTCTGCCGCTGCGCGCAGGCTTGGGCTGGCGACATCGTCAGTAACCCGGCTGGTCGATGCCCTGGAAACCGCGTTGGGTGCCACCTTGCTCAACCGCTCGACGCGCCAGGTCAGCCTGACCGAAGCCGGCGCCCGTTACTATGAGCGCGCCCGGGGCATTTTCGAGGCGCTGGACGAAGCCGATGCCAGTGTTGCCGACCGCGGCGACGAGCCTGTGGGTGTCTTGCGGCTGTGCCTGCCGGTGGAGTTCGGCAGGCGGGTCATCGCACCGTACCTTGGGCCTTTTCTGGCGCGGCACCCGGCGCTGGAGCTGGACATCGACCTCAGTGACCGGCTGGATGACCTGCTGGACGGGCGTTATGACCTGTCGATCCGCCTGGGCGACCCTTCGCCCAATGACGAACTGGTGTGCCGCCAACTTGGCCACTTCGAGCGCTGGTTGGTGGCCAGCCCGGTTTATCTGGCCGGGCGTGACCCGCTGCAGCACCCCCGGCAACTGCTGGAGCACGCCTGCCTGCGTTTTCGCTATGGGCAAAAAGCACGGGCCTGGCGCCTGGCGCGTGGGCAGGACAGCCTGGAGCTGGACGTAACCGGGCCGCTGCGCAGTGCCAATGCCGATATGTTGCGTGAAACCGCGCTGGCGGGCAGCGGCATCGCGCTGCTGGCCGACTGGCTGGTGCGCGAGGATGTGCTGGCCGGGCGCTTGCAGCGGGTATTCCCCGACTGGCAGGTGAGCCCCGGCATGGCCAACAACAGCATCAACGCCCTCTACCTGCCCAACCACCGGGGTTCGCGGCGGGTGAATGCGTTCATGGACTTTTGCGAAAATGTGCTCAAGAACGGCGCTTAGCGTTGCGCAAGGCGCAAAACCGCATTGCGCACAGGCTGGATTCTCCCCAACGACGTGCATGGGTAAGGTAGCCGGCATAAACCACCCCTTGTCGAGGAACCTCGCATGAATCCCTCCCTTGCTGCCGCGCAGCCCGCAGCCACCAGTCTGAGCCGGGCTCTGGTCGTGCTGCTGGCGTTCTGCTGCGGCGCGATCGTTGCCAACATCTACTACGCCCAGCCTATTGTCGGTTTGATTGCCCCGGACCTGGGGCTGTCCACCGAGCATGCCAGCCTGATCGTTTCGCTCACCCAGTTGGGTTATGCGTTGGGCCTGCTGTTACTGGTCCCGCTGGCGGACCTGCTGGAAAACCGCCGCCTGATGGTAGCCACCGCTGTGCTGGCCTGCGTCAGCCTGCTGCTGGCGGGCACCAGCAGCAGTGGCCAGGGTCAGCTGTTCCTGGGCTATGCGCTGTTGATCGGGTTCAGTTCGGTGGCGGTGCAGATGCTCATTCCACTGGCGGCGCACCTGGCGCCGGAGCAGCAGCGTGGCCGCGTGGTCGGCAACATCATGGGCGGGTTGTTGCTGGGTATCCTGCTGGCGCGGCCGTTGTCCAGCCTGGTGGCCGACCACTTTGGCTGGCGCGCGGTGTTCATTGGCGCTGCCGGGGTGATGCTGGCGATCATCCTGCTGCTGGCCCTGACCCTGCCGCAACGGCGGCCGGAGCACAAAGCCAGCTATGCCGGTCTGATGCTGTCGTTGCTCACCTTGTTGCGCCGCTACCCGCTGCTGCGCCAGCGTTCGTTGTACCAGGCACTGATGTTCGCGGCGTTCAGCCTTTACTGGACGGCAGTGCCCATGGCGCTGGCGGGTGAGCATGGCCTGTCGCAGAGCCAGATCGCCGTGTTCGCCCTGGTGGGCGCGGTGGGGGCCGTTGCCGCACCGTTGGCTGGGCGCCTGGCAGACGCCGGGCATGCGCGGGCCGGATCGCTGCTGGCGCTGTTGCTGGCGCCGGCTGCCTTGTTGCTCGGCTTGACGGTGCCGGGCTACAGCGTGATCGGCCTGGGCCTGACTGGCGTGCTGCTGGATTTTGCGGTGCAGATGAACATGGTCATCGGCCAGCGGGAAGTGTATGCACTGGACCCGGCCAGCCGTGGTCGGCTGAACGCGGTGTACATGACCAGCATCTTCCTGGGTGGGGCGCTGGGGTCGGCCGTGGCCAGTGCGCTGTTCAGCCAGTTTGGCTGGCAGGGGGTGGCGCTGGTGGGGGCGGGGTTGCCGGGGGTGGCTTTGCTGGTCTTCCTGCTCAAAGCCCGGAGTGCCTGAGCGATGGTCTGCCGACGTTCGCTGTCGCCGTGGGGGATTGCCCAGCCCATTGGGCTGCGCTGTCGCGCAGAGAATTGATTTCGGGCGCACCGCGTACCCTGTGGGAGCGGGCGTGCCCGCGAAGAATCCAACGCGGTGCATGGCACCGGCTGCGCCGGTGTTCGCGGGCATGCCCGCTCCCACAAGGGCCTTGGATACCTGCACCAGGTGTTAGCGGCTTAGCGGCAACGCCACGCCGATCAAGGCAAACAGGCTGCCGCAGCAGCGGTTGAAACCTTTACCACCCTTGGCCAGCCACGGCCGCACGCGAAACGCCAGGCGTGCCAACAGGTACTCGACCAGAAACTCGACGCTGGCAAAGGTCGCCGCCATCACCACGAACTGCAGCATCAGCCCGCGCTGCGGGTCGATGAATTGCGGCAGGAAAGCGCCATAAAACAGCAGCACCTTGGGGTTGGCCATGGCCGACAACAAGCCTTGGCGGAACAAGCCGGCATTGCCAAGCCGTGCGCTACGCTCGGTCAGTTCCAGGTGCAGGCCCGGGCTGTGCCACAGCTGGATACCCAGCCAGACCAGGTAGGCGCCGCCCACCCACTTCAGCACGCTCAACACCGAAGCCGAGGTTTGCAGCAACGCGCTGAGGCCAAACATGGCCAGGGCAATGAGTGCGCTGAAGCCGAACACGCCGCCAACAATGGTGAACAACGTGCGGCGGGCGCCATACAGGGCGCCATGGGTCAGGGCCAGCAGGCTGTTTGGGCCTGGCGTCAGTGACAGGCCGATGCTGGCCAGCAGGTAGATGAGCCAGGTGTCGAGTGCCATGGTGGTTGCAGCCTTGGTGATGGAGAGGGTGCCAGTCTATGGCGCGATGACCGATCAGCAAGAGTATGATCTGGACATTGAATAGTCATTTCTGGACGCAATGCCATGCTGCCTGATATCCGCCTGCTGATCCTGCCACTCCCGGATTTTGCCCTGCTGCCATTCGGCGGTTTTCTCGACAAATTGCGCTTCAGCGCCGACGACGAAGACTACAGCCAGCAGCGCTATTGCAGCTGGACCGTGGCAGGGCTCACCCTTGACCCGGTACCGTCGAGCAGTGGGGCGGTGGTGCAGGTCGAGGCGGTGGCCGGCCAGCTTGCGCTGGCCAGTTTCGACTACCTGGTGGTGTTCGGCGGGCGCAACGCCATGGCTACAGCTGCTTTGGCGCCGCACTACCAGAGCTTGCTCAGGCAGGCCGGCAAAGCCGGGGTCAAGCTGGTGGGGGTCGACAATGGCGCCTTCCTGTTGGCCGCGTGTGGGTTGTTACGGGGCCACAAGGTGGTCGTGCACTGGCGTCACGAAGCCGAGTTTCGTGCAGCGTTCCCGCAGTTGCAGGTGCTGCGCGATCAACTGTATTGCATCGACGCAGGCCGTATTACCTGCGCTGGCGGCACGGCAGCCATCGACCTGGCGGTGGCGCTGTTGTCACAAGCCTGTGGGCGCACCCGGGCGCTCAAAGGGCTGGCGGATATGCTGGTGGACGAAACCCGCGACAGCCGCCACGCCTTGCGCTCGCTGGAGCTTGGTGTGGGCCAGGGGCGCCAGGTGCAGCGGGCGCAGGCGTTGATGCGTCACCACTTGGGCACCCCGCTGGCGGTGGAGCAGCTGGCTGCAGAACTGGGTATCAGCCGACGCCAGCTGGACCGGCAGTTCCAGGCCAGCCATGGCATGAGTGCCAAGGCCTGGTGGCTGGAGATGCGCTTGCAGCAGGCGCGCTGGCGCTTGCTCAATTCCAGCCACAGCCTGGCGCAGATTGCCGACGAAACAGGGTTAGGCGATGCCAGTTACCTGGGCAAGTGCGTACGGCGGCGGTTTGGCTGCACAGCCCTGGCGTTGCGGGCAGCCAGACACCCGGCTTACTGCGGCGTCCCGAACAACCCTGTCCAGTAGATCCCGGCATCGCTTTTCGGGTCCACGGCATAGGCGGCGCCCAGCTCACGGAACTCCGGGTTCATCAGCGTGGCGCAATGCCCGGGGCTCTGCAGCCAGCCATCGACCACCTTGTGTGCGGTGTCTCGCCCGGCGGCGATGTTTTCGCCCACTTGCTGGTACTGGTAGCCGGCCAGTTCCGCCCGGTCACCGGGGGTGCGGCCATCCTTGTCGATGTGGTCGAAGAAGTTCTGGTTGGCCATGGCCCGTGTGTGGTTGGCGGCGACCCCCGCCAGTACCGTGCTCCAGCTCAGTGCGGGGGCTGCAGCGAATGGCTGGCCACCGCATTGGCGCGGTACCTTGCGCGCAGCGTTGATCTCTTGCAATACCTTCTGCCCCTCGGCCTGCCAGTCGCCCAGGCGGCCGCTGAGCAGCGGCCGGGCCAGCACGATGCGCCAGTCGCGGCCCTCCTGGCTGACGCCGATATCGACGAACTGCGGGTCGAGCACCACCTGGCAGAAGCTCTCTTCGATGGCATGCATGGCCGCGCGCGCATCGCGTGGCCCCGACAGGCTGATGGCCTGTACGTTGACCATGGGGTAGGCAGCGCGGGTCATGGCCTGCTGCAGGTCACGGGTACCCTCTGGCGACAGCGCCAGGCGGGTATCGCTATTGAGCGGCGGCAACTCCAGCGACGCTTCGCCACCGCAGCGCTGGGCCTGGCTGCGGTAGACATTGATCGAATCGATCAGTTGCGCCTCTTCGCCGGTGACAGCCAGCGCCCCGGTCGAGACGACCAGGCCCAGCGACAAGGCGGCAACGGATGACAGGACGCGCATGTGGATCTCCCTATGACTGGCAGCGTCGTGGTATGCGCTGCTCATCCTACACAAGCCCGGGGCTTTTGGCCCCTGGCCGGTGCAAAGCAATGAAAACGCCGGCAATCGTTGCTGGCGGCAAAAGAGGGAGTAGACCACTGGTCGCCGGAAAAGTGCGATCACTTGGTAATCATTCGTAACATCGACTAGAAACAATACTCAAACGCCAGTTATTCCCAACCTGCCAGGAAGGCCCTTACCGATCGGGAGCCTTCCATGGCACGAGTCCGTCCGTATCAATCGACCTTTCTTGCTGTCTGCTGTTCCGTTGCGGTCAATGCCCAGGCCGCCGAGGGTGTCATCGAACTGGATGCCACCGCCGTCAATGCCGAGGCCACAAGGCCCAAGGGCGAGCCACCGGAGCCATTTGCCGGCGGCCAGGTAGCGCGGGGTGGGCAGATGGGTATCCTGGGCAACCAGGACATGATGGATGTGCCATTCACCATGACCAGCTACACCTCGCAGTTGATCGAGGACCAGCAGGCTGAAGACATTGGTGACGTGCTGCTCAACGACCCCTCCGTGCGCCAGTCGTTTGGCTTCGGCAACCAGTCGCAAGTGTTCGTCATTCGCGGCCTGCCGCTCAATGGTGATGACGTGGCGTTCAATGGCCTGTACGGCGTGCTGCCACGGCAGATGATTTCCACCGATGCCATCGAGCGGGTGGAGGTGCTCAAAGGCCCCAATGCCTTCCTCAACGGCGCCAGCCCCACAGGCACTGGCCTGGGTGGCAACGTCAACCTGCAACCCAAACGTGCCGGTGATAAACCCACCCGGCGCTATACCCAGGACATCAGCAGCGATGGCCGCCTTGGCGAACACCTGGACATCGGCCAGCGTTTCGGCGAGGACAACCGCTTTGGCGTGCGCCTGAACCTGTCGCAGCGCGAAGGTGAAACCGCGGTGGACGACCAGCACCAACGTAGCAAGCTGTTCATCGTCGGGTTCGATTACCGCGGTGACAGCTTTCGCTTGTCTACCGATATCGGCTACCAGAAGCAACGCGTCAACCACATGCGCAACAGCGTGCGCCTGGGGGCTGGCCTGACTGACATTCCGCGTGCACCGGCTGCCGACCATAACTACGGCCAGGACTGGTCGTGGACCGAAACCGAGGACACCTTCGGCATGGTCCGTGGTGACTACGACTTCAACGACAACTGGAGCGGCTACCTGGCCGGTGGCATCAAGCACACCCACGAGAACGGCTTCTACGGCACGCCGATCCTGACCGATGCGGCCACCGGCGATGCCACCATCGCCGGCTCCGAGATCCCTCACAATGAAGACAACACCACGTTGATGGGCGGCATCAACGGGCGCTTCCAGACTGGCCCGATCAGTCACCAGCTCAACTTCGGCGCGGCCAGCATCTGGACCCAGCAGGAAAACGCCTTCGTCTTTTACAACTCGCAAGACACCAATATCTACCACACCGACCCATTGCCAAGGCCAACCACTCCGACCTTCACTGGCGGCAAGCTGGACGACCCGGGGGTTACCGGCAAAACGCGCAACCGCAGCCTCGCGGTGTCCGATACGGTGGGCCTGTTCGATGACCGCTTGCTGGTAACACTGGGCGTGCGCCGTCAACAGCTGCGGGTGGAGGGCTACGCCTACGACGGCGAAGGGCCGGATCTGGGGCGCAACGCGTTCTACGACGAGTCGGTCACTACGCCGGTGTATGGCATCGTCTACAAGGTCAACCCGTCGATCTCGCTGTATGCCAACCGCATCGAAGGCCTGGCGCAGGGGGCGACGGCTTCCGGGCAGGGTATCGTCAACGTGGGCGAGGTGTTTCCACCGGCCAAGACCAAGCAAGTGGAAGCGGGCGTCAAGCTCGACTACCAGACGTTCGGCGCCAACCTGGCAGTGTTCCGCATCGAGCGGCCCACCGATGGCTTTGTCCAGGGCAATGTGTTTGTCCAGGATGGCGAGCAGGTCAACAAGGGCATCGAGCTGAGTGTGTTTGGCGAACCGTTGCAGGGGCTGCGCCTGATGGCGGGTGGCACGCGCATGGACACCGAACTGAAGAACACCCAGGGTGGCGCCGACGACGGCAACCATGCCGTCGGGGTGCCCACTTTCCAGCTCAACGCCAGTGTCGATTGGGATGTGCCGGGGCTGCAGGGCGTGGCAGTCAACGCCCGCATGCTGCGCACCGGCGGCCAGTACGCCAACCCGTCCAATACCCTCAGCCTGCCGACCTGGAACCGCTTCGACGTGGGCGCACGGTATAGCTTCAAAGTACAAGACAAAGCCGTCACGCTGCGCATGAACGTGGAAAACCTGACCGACAAGAATTACTGGGCATCAGCCAATGGCGGCTATCTGACCCAGGGTGACCCACGGCTGGTCAAGTTTTCGGGCACCGTGGATTTCTGATTCAGCGCGCCAATGCCTGGTTCGGCTTGTAGAACAGAAAGTGCGTGGTCTGTGCAGTCTTGCGGTAGGCCTTGGTCCAGTCGGGGTGCACCGTGCGGTCGTGGAAGTACAGCGCACCGCCGGTGGGGTCTTTCAATTGCTGGTTGAGCGCCTTGCGGGCGATCTCCTTGGCAACATCGTAGCGCTGCGCTTCCTCGACCTGGTCCGGGCGCCCGTCGCACCACCAGGAAAACTGGCAGGCCTTGGTCTCCACGCCCTGCTTGACCACGCCGCAGATGGTATCGGGGAAGCCGTCATGGCCCAGGCGGTTCAGCACCACACTGGCCACGGCCGACATGTCTTCGGCATCGGCACCTTTGGCTTCCCAGTAGATGGTCCGGGCCAGGCAGGTGAGGCTGTCGTCCAGCGGCGCCTGCCCGGCCGGGTCCACGGCCTGGGCTTCGCTTGAGGTCAGTTTTTCGGTTTTTTTCGGCGGCGGCGCATCGTTGACCACCTTTTCCTCGAGCACTTCGGCTTTCTCTTCAGCCACCGCAGCCTTGGCCGTGTCGGCTGCGTGCAAGGGGCCTGCGAGCAGGGCCGAGGTCAAGCTGATCACGATGCAGGCAAGGCGCATGGCAAAGCTTCCGGATGGGGGCTGATACCAGTCTAGCCAAGCGTAAGCATTAGTACCAAAGGCAGGGTTGCAGCGGCAGCAACAGTCTGCAGGGCAATGATGGTGGCCATCAGGGGGGCGTTGCCACCCATTTGCCTGGCCATCACATACGACGACGAAGCAGTGGGCAAGGCCTGGAACAGCACCGCCACCACCGCTGCCTGGCCACTCAGGCCAAGCACGCGGCACAGGCCCCAGGTGGTCAATGGCATGACCAGGAACTTGAACGCCGACGCAGCCATCAGCGGGCGCACCTGCTGGCCCAGGCGGGCCCCTCCCAGCGCCGCGCCCACACACAGCAGGCCCAGCGGCAGAGCGGCCTGGCCCAGTGCCTTGACCGTGGGTTCGATGCCTGGCGGCAGGCCCAGGCCTGTTACCCGCAGCAGCAGCCCACCTGCACAACCGACGATCAACGGGTTGGCGAAGATTGCCCGTAGCACCGTGGCCGCCGAGCTGTGGCGGGCGCTGAAGCGGGCGAACACCAGCACGCACAGCAGGTTGACCAAGGGTACGATGGCGGCATTGGCCACTGCCGCCAGGGCGATGCCGGCACTGCCGTAGATGCCGGCGGCGAGGGTGGCGCCAATGTAGTTGTTGAAGCGAATGCCGCCCTGGAACACCGAGGTGAAGTCAGCGCCGTCGTGGTTGATCGCACCCTGGTACAGCACCAGCAGCAAGGCCCCGGCCAAGGTCGAGAGCATCAGCACGCCGACCATGCCCATTACCGGCACGCCGTCGAGGTTGGCAGTGGCCAGGCCGTGCAGGAACAGCGAGGGAAGCAGTACGTAATAGCTCAGGCGCTCGGCGCCGGGCCAGAAGCTCTCCGCCAGGAAGCCGCGCAGGCGCAGGAAGGTGCCCAAGGCAATCAGCAGGATGATCGGTAGCAGGGTGGTCAGCAGCAAGTGGAGCATGGTCGACGTTCCGTGGTCGGGTACGTGCATAGACTAGGGGTGACAAAGCATTTGTAAAAACGTTGTTTTCTGCACTGACCGTTGAGAAATAATGCATGGTTGAGGTATTACGCAGGTCCTGTGGGAGCGGGCATGTCGAGGCGTCGAACCGCCGCGAAGAATCCAACGCGATGGATGGCACCGGCTATGCCGGTGTTCGCGGGCACGCCCGCTCCCACAGAGGTCCCGCTAGAACAGCCGGTAATGCGCTACTACGCCTCCAGCGCAGTTTTCAGCACCGCACTCAAATGCCTGCGCTGGCTCTTCTCATGCTCCAGCAACACCACCCGCCGGGTCAGCTGCGGTTCGCCAAATGGCAGGCAGGTGGCGGGTGGCAGGCGTTGCAGGTCGTCGTTCGCCATGGGGATGATCGCCACGCCCAGGCCCATTACCGCCATGCTTGCCAGGGCTTCCTGGCTGTCCAGTTCCATCTGCTCGCTCACCTGTAAATGCTGCCGACGCAGTTCCTGTTCGATCTGCCGCCCGGCCCAGGCGCGTTTGTCGAAGCGCAGGAACGGTTGGCTGGCCAGCAATTCAGGCACGCTGTGCCCGGCCAGTTCGGGGCTGGCGATAGCCCAGAAGCGGTCTTCGAACAGCGGTGTGAAATCCAGGCTCTGCGGGTACGGGCTGACCGGCTCGGTGGTGATCGCCGCGTCCAGCTCACCGTCTTCCACACGGCGTGCCAGCTCTGCCGACATGCCCGAGGCCACGCTGATATGCAATTGCGGGTGGTTGGCCTTGATCCATACCAGCGCCTTGGGCAGGCGTCGTGCCAGCACGGTGTGGATGGCCCCCAGCCGCAGG
The DNA here is from genome assembly GCF_044769185.1 of Pseudomonas sp. NPDC090592. Classification (NCBI taxonomy): domain Bacteria; kingdom Pseudomonadati; phylum Pseudomonadota; class Gammaproteobacteria; order Pseudomonadales; family Pseudomonadaceae; genus Pseudomonas; species Pseudomonas sp. NPDC090592. The sequence goes on along the minus strand of NZ_JBIVXJ010000005.1, from coordinate 213,244 downwards.
CGGCCGCGCAGGCTCGGGCCGCTGGCCAGCGCGTCGGCCAGTTCGTCATAGGCGCCCAAAATGGCCTCGGCGCGTGCCACTGCCAGCTGGCCGGCTTCGGTCAACACCACTTGCCGGCGGCTGCGGTCGAACAAGGTGACCTGCAGCTCGTCTTCAAGGGTTTTTATGTGCAGGCTCACCGCCGACGGCGTGAGGCTGAGCAGGTCGGCGGCGCGGGCGAAGGTGCCGTGGCGGGCAATGGTCACCAGGGTGCGCAGGGCTTTGAGGGACATGCGGGTGAGGTCCGGTTGCAAGCTGACAGAGCGGTATTGTCAGGCCCGGCCCTTTCGCAGCACAAGGCTGCTCCTACAGCGGCCTGCACAGTACCTGTAGGAGCAGCCTTGTGCTGCGAAAGGGCCGGTACAGGCAGCACTGTTCAGCGCACAGGGCGCCCATACGCCTGGCTGATCCGGTCGATCACCATGGCCAGCGCGACAATCGCCAAGCCGGCCTCCACACCCTGGCCCACGTTCAACGTCTGGATCCCCGACAGCACATCCTCACCCAGCCCGCGGGCGCCGATCATCGACGCTACCACCACCATCGACAAGGCCATCATCACCGACTGGTTCAGCCCGGCCATGATGCTCGGCAGCGCCAGTGGCAGGGCAATACGCCGCAAACGCTGCCAGCGGCTGGCACCCAGGCCGTGCGCGGCCTGCAACAACGAGGGGTCGATCTGGCTCAGGCCCAGTTCGGTCAGCCGCACCAGTGGCGGCAGGGCATAGATGAGTGTGGCAAACACGGCGGGCACCTTGCCCAGGCCGAACAGCATCAGCACCGGGATCAGGTAAACGAAGGCGGGCAGCGTCTGCATCACATCCAGCACCGGCAACAGCAGGCGCTTCGCCAGGGGGCGGGACGCCAGCAAGATGCCCAGTGGCACACCCACCAGCACGCACAGGCTGGTACTCACCAGCACCAGGGCCAAGGTCTGCAGCAGTTTGTCCCACAACCCGAGCATGCCGATCAGGGCCAGCAGCGCCACCAGCACCGCGCTGCGCAGCAGGTTGCGACTGGCATGCCAGGCCAGCAGGCCAACCAGCAGCAACAGCAGCCACCAAGGCAGCAGGCGCAGCAGGTTTTCCAGGCCAACCAGCAGTTGCAGCAACTGGTCCGAGACGGAGCGCAGGTGATCGCCGTAATGCATTACCAGCCAGTCAACCAGCCGGTTGACGCTGTCGGCGAAGGAAAACTGCAAAGCTTGCGGGAAGCCATCGCTCACAGGCTGGCCTCGACTTTGGCTGCGACTTCACCGGGCAGCCAGGCCTTCCAGACTTCCCGGTTGTCACGCAGGAAGGCGAGGGCGGCTTCGCGCGGTGGCGTGCGCTTCTCGCTCATCCTGGCCAGCGCCTGGTTGAGCCGGTCGATCGGCAGGTCGACCTGTTCGAACACCGCCACCAGGTCCGGGTAGCCGTCGCGAAAGGCCTTGGACACACCAATCGACAACTTCGCTGGCAGCGAGCGGCTGCCCTTCGGGTTGGGGTTGCCGGCATCCGTCAGCGTGGCCCAGGCCTGGGGATCGAATACTGGCTCCTCCAGGCGGATCAGTTTGTAGCGCCCCATCAGCGGCGTCGGGTTCCAGTAATAGAACAGCACCGGCTGGCCGCGGCGAATGGCCGAGCCGATTTCGGCATCCATCGCCGCCCCGGACCCGCTGCGGAAGTTGCTGTACAGCTCGTTCAGGCCATACGCCTTGAGCTTCTGGCTGTTGACCGTTTCTGATGTCCAGCCGCTGGGGCTGTTCAGGAAGCGGCCCTTGTCGGGCGATTCGGGGTCACGAAATACTTGCGGGTAGCGCTTGAGGTCGTCGACGCTGCGCAACTCTGGCGCCACGGGCTTGAGCTTGCGGGCAGCGTCGCCTTCGATCACATACGCCGGTACCCACCAGCCTTCTTCGGCATGCTTGACCGTGTCACCCAGCGCGAATACCTGGCCCGCCTGCTCGGCCTTGACCCATGCAGGGCTGCGTCCGGCCCACTCTTCGGCAATCACTTGCAGGTCGTTGCGGGCCAGCGCCACTTCCATGCTGACCGTGCTGCCCGGCAGGGTATCGGTGGGGTAGCCGTAGCCGCGTTCCACGATCAGCCGCAGGATTTCGGTGGTGAGGGCGCCGCTTTCCCAGCCGATGGCGCCAAAATGGATGGGCGGGCGTTGCTCTGCCGAAGCGGCAGTGTCGGTACTCGCCAGGCCTGCAGCCAGCAGCAGGCCGGCCAGCAGTGTTTGAAATGTCTTCATCCAGACCTCGTCGTTTGCCGCGCCTTGGGGGGGTGGGGCAAGTGTAGACGACGAGGTCGCGGCGGGATTCAGGGCCGCACGCGGCGGCCCGGTTTGCCTCACACGCGGAACTGGTCCATCAGTGCCTGCTGCTGGTTGGCCAGGCTGTTCAGCGACTGGCTGACCCGCGCCGATTCGTTGGCCTGCCCCGACAGCGATTCGGTGACATCGCGGATGGTCGCCACGTTGCTGTTGATCTCCTCGGCCACCGCACTTTGCTCTTCGGCGGCAGACGCGATTTGCAGGTTCATGTCAGTGATCACCGTCACTGCCTGGCCGATGCGCTGCAACGCAGTGACGGCCTGGCCGACCTGCTCGACACCGCCCTGGGCCTGGCGGTGACTGTTGTCCATGGCGCCGACCACTTCGCGGGTGCCGTCCTGCAAGGCCTCGATCACCTGGCGGGTTTCTTCCACCGACTCCTGGGTGCGCCGGGCCAGGTTGCGTACTTCATCGGCAACCACGGCAAAGCCACGGCCGGCTTCGCCTGCGCGGGCCGCCTCGATGGCGGCGTTGAGAGCCAGCAGGTTGGTCTGTTCGGCAATCGAACGAATCACCTCCAGCACCGAACCGATCTTCTCGCTGTTCTGCGCCAGGCCTTCGACTTCGGCCATGGCGTCGCTCATGTTGGCGGCCAGGGCATCGATGCTGGTAGTGGTGCGGTCGATCACCGCCAGCCCCTCGCGGGTGGCCTGGTCGGCGTCACGGGCGGCCTGCGCAGCCTGGGCCGCGCTGCGGGCCACGTCCTGTGCGGTGGCACTCATCTCGTGCGAGGCGGTGGCCACCTGGTCGACCTGGCGGTACTGCTGTTCCATCCCAGCGCTGGTTTGCGTGGCGATGGCCGAGGACTGGTCAGCGGTGCCGCGGGCAGCCTGCACCGAGCGTTTTACTTCGGCGATGGTCGGCTGCAACTTGTCGAGGAAGCGGTTGAACCAGCCGGCCAGCTCGCCCAGCTCGTCCTGCTTCTGGTAGGTCAGGCGGCGGGTGAGGTCGCCTTCACCACTGGCAATGTCCTTGAGCATGGCGGCCACACCAAGAATCGGCCGGGTAACCCCGCGTGCCATCAGCCACACCATAAGCAGGCCGGCAATGGCCGCCGCCAGGCCAAGGCCCAGCTCCAGCAGGGTACCGCTGGTGTTCAGTGCGTCCAGTTCCTGCTTCAGTTTTTCGGCAGGCCCGGTCAGGGCGTTTTCCGGCACGTCCAGCAGCACACCCCAGGGTTGCGCGTCGGGGATCGGGCGGAACGCGGCCAGCACCTTCAGGCGTTGCTGGTCGTGCAGGATGGTCATCTTGCCATCGGCCAGCTTGCGCACCAGCTCGGCACCTTTGGCCGAGTCCACCTGATCGAAGCGCTGGGCCAGCTTGCTGGCGTCGGCGCTGTAGCCGGCAAGCAGGCCGACCGGGCTGAGGATGCCGACCGTCGTGCGGCCTTCGTACAGGCTGCGGCTTGCTTCCTGGCTCAGGGCTTGCAGGCTGTTGAGGTTGATGTCGATGGACAAAGTGGCAATGGTCTTGCCGTTGACGGCCAGCGGGAAGACGATGCTGGTCATCAGCACCTGTTGGCCATCAATGTCGTAGAAGTAGGGCTCCACCACGCACACCTTGCCGGTGGTGCGCGGGCACACCCACCAGGTGTTGGCCGGCTGCCCGCTGGGGCCGATCTCGGTGTTGGCCATGTCATGCTCGGGCAACGCCATGGCGGTCAGTTGGCCGGCACGCGGCTGCGACCAGTACAGGGCAAAGCGCCCGGTTTCGTTGCTGCCCAGCTCTGCCTTGCCGGCGAACAGGCTGTCCTTGCTGTCCAGTGCGTTGGGTTCGAACACCAGCGACAGGCCAAGCAGGTCGGGGTTGGCTTGCAGGGCGGCGCGCACCTGGCGGGTCATGTCCTCGCGCAGGTCGAAGGCATCGAGATAGCGCTTTTGGGCCTGCTCGCGCAGGAACAGCACCTGGCGGGCGAAGCCTGCGCCGTATTGATAGGCGTCCATGAACTGGCGGCGGATATTCAGGGCTTGCACCTCACCCTGCGACTCGATGCGCGACTGCGCCGCTTCGGTCAGCATCTGCATGCTGCTGGCCTTGACCAGGTCCGAGCTGTGGTCCATGCGGTACAGTGACAGGCCGACAAGCAAGGTGACGATACCGGCCAGGCAGAGACCGGCGAGCAGGGTGATCTTCCACTGGATGGAAAGTTGTCGCAAAGGCATGGGGCGGATCCCTTTTTTGGCTGTAAGGGTTATGGCTTTGGGGCTGGATAGGGCTGGCAGGTGCCTGGCTGGAGATTTGTGGCGCCTGTGAGATCGAGCGCCGCCCGCGCGGCGCTTCGCGGGGCAAGCCCGCTCCCACATCTGTTTCGGGCCAATCCCTCCTGTTCCACGTGCGCGCGCACCTTTGGTGCATGGCTCGAAGAGGATGGAGGGCGGTTGCGCATGCCTCGGTATCGAGTCGGACAGGCAAGGCGGGCACCGGTGACATTACAGGCATGACTGGCCCGAAACAGATGTGGGAGCGGGCTTGCCCCGCGAAGCGCCGCGTGGGCGGCGCTCGATCTCACAGGCGCCACAAATCTGCAGCCAGGCCCCCAGCCTCCCACAGTATCGGCCCAGCCTGATTTTTCTTTATTCAAACATTCAATTAAAAATACGGCCTCTGTGAAATCCGCCGCAGCATGGCATTTTTGACATCTGCCCCCCCACTGCTTCAGAGTTCGCGCTTTTTTCTGTCGCAATGAGGTAAGCCAACCATGAATGCAGTGATCGCCGCGGTCGGCATCATGCTGATACTCAGCCTGTCCCGCGTGCACGTGGTCATCGCCCTGATAATTGGCGCCCTGGTCGGTGGGCTGGTCGGAGGCCTGGGTATCGAAGGTACGCTCAAGGCCTTCAACGGCGGGCTGGGCGGTGGTGCTACGGTGGCCTTGTCCTATGCGCTGCTGGGGGCTTTTGCCGTGGCCATTGCCAAGTCCGGGCTGGCGCATGCGCTGGCTGACCGCGCCCTGGCCATGATCGACCGCCAGGGCCACGCCAATGGCGGCAAGGTGAAATGGTTGATGATCGGCCTGATGCTGACGGTGGCGGTGGCGTCACAGAACATCCTGCCCATTCATATCGCCTTCATTCCGCTGCTGGTGCCGCCGCTGCTGTACGTGCTGACCCGGCTGCGCATCGACCGCCGGCTGATCGCCTGCGTGATCACGTTCGGCCTGATTACCCCGTACATGTTCCTGCCGGTAGGCTTTGGCAACATCTTCCTCAACGAAATCCTGCTGGCCAACGTGGCCCGTGCCGGTGTCGATGTGAGTGGTGTCAATGTCACCCACGCCATGGCCATTCCGGCTGCCGGTATGTTGGTCGGCCTGCTGCTGGCGGTATTCATCAGCTACCGCAGGAAGCGTGATTACGACCTGGCGCGCATCGAGCAGGTGGAGCAGGTGAGCGTGCAGTACAACCCGCTGACACTGCTGGTGGCGGGGTTGGCCATTGCCGCGGCATTCATTGTCCAGCTGTTGCTCGACTCGATGATCATCGGTGCCATGGTCGGTTTCCTGATCTTCTCGCTGTCGGGCATCGTCAAGTGGAAGGACACCGACGACCTGTTCACCGAAGGCATGAAGATGATGGCCATGATCGGCTTCATCATGATTGCCGCCTCGGGCTTTGCCGACGTGATGAAGGCCACCGGTGAAGTGAAAAGCCTGGTGGAAACCTCGGCGCAGTGGATCGACCATAGCAAGGGGATTGGTGCCTTGCTGATGCTGCTGGTAGGCCTGTTGGTGACCATGGGCATCGGCTCGTCGTTCTCGACGGTGCCGATCCTGGCTGCGATCTTTGTGCCGCTGTGCGTGCAACTGGGCTTCGACCCGGTGGCCACCGTGTGCATCGTCGGTACTGCGGGTGCCTTGGGCGATGCAGGTTCGCCGGCCTCGGACTCCACGCTGGGGCCGACCTCGGGCCTGAACGTGGATGGCCAACACCACCATATCTGGGACACTGTGGTGCCGACCTTCATCCACTACAACCTGCCGCTGCTGGCGTTCGGCTGGCTGGCAGCAATGACCTTGTAAAACGGGGAGGGTGTCAGCCCTTGTCGGGCGGCGGCGAGATGCGGTTCAGCACGGTGCTGCCGTCCTTGCTGCGGGTCAGGTAGACCGGCAGCACCTTGGGCAGGTTATTGACCAGGCGAGCCACCTCGCGGGTGTTGTAGATGCCACTGATACGGATGCGGCCGGTGCTGGCATCGGCCAGCAGCAGCGGCGCGTCGAGGTAGCGGTTGATCACCGGTAGCGCCTGTTCCAGGCTCAGGTTGTCGAGCACCAGCTTGCCGCTGCGCCAGGCCAGGCTGTTGCCATAGTCATCGCTCTGTTCCAGCTGCGGCTCAAAGTCGCCCTTGTGGTAGCTGGCCTGCATGCCTGGGCCCAGGCGGTAGCCGCCGGCACTGCCGTCACTGGTCACCAGCACCGAGCCCTCCACCAGGGTGACCTTGACCTGATCCTGGTACTTCCACACGTTGAATTGTGTACCGGTAACGCGGGTCTGACCACGGCCGGCATGCACGATGAACGGGTGGCTGCTGTCGTGCTGCACCTTGAAGAATGCCTCGCCACGCTTGAGGGTGACCTGGCGCTGGTCCTTGTAATTGAGGTAGGTCAGTTCGGTATTGAGGTTGAGTTGCACCGTGCTGCCGTCGCTCAACTCCACGGTCTGCATGCGGTCGCCGGCTTCGAAGTGCTGGTAGTGGTTGGGCAGCCAGCCTTGTTCCCAGCCCACCCAGCCGGCCAGCGGCAGTACTGCCAGGGCAATGGCGGCGGCGGATGCCAGCGGGCGCCAGTTGCGCGGGCGCGCAGGTTGGCGAACGGGCGGGTTGAAGTCGACGACGGTAGCGTTGCGCGGCAACAGGTCGGCGGTTTGCCAGATCTCCAGCATCGCCTGGTATTCCTCGGCATGCCGCGGGTCCGACGCCAGCCAGCCAGCAAACGCCTCGCGCTCGGCCGCCGTGCAATCTTCGGCATGCAGGCGCATGCACCAATGCGCGGCAGCGTCGGTGATGGCATCGTCTGGGCTGGGGTTGAGGCGGTCTTGGTTCATTGCGGCTCCGGGTTTTGCGCATTCTACCCTTGCTAGAGGGCTCCCGAGAACCGACGTAATGGCGAATGACTATCAGTTGTGACGGTTTTTCGTCGGATTTGCAATGGTTTTTCAGCGTTTGAGAACCCTTCGCGCACGCATTTACCCGTTGAGATCGCAGGGGGCTGCTTTGCAGGCCATCGCCGGCAAGCCAGGCTCCCACAGGGATTGCATCAGGGCTGACAGGTGTTGGCCGCAAGATATGCAGCGCCTGGGAGACCGAGCGCCGCCCGCGCGGCGCATCGCGAGCAAGCTCGCTCCTACATTTGTTTCGGGCCAATCATTCCTGTGGGATTTGCGCGCGAACGCTTTGGCGCATGACTCGATAGTGGGTCGTACGAACAAGGCGGTCGCGCGCGCATGGCACAGGCGTTACTGGCCCGAAAAAAATGTAGGAGCGAGCTTGCTCGCGATGCGCCGCGCGGGCGGCGCTCGATCTCCCAGGCGCTGAAGATGCCGTGGCGAGCACCTGGCAACCCTGATGCCATTGCCAGAAACCATAGAATCTCCCACAGAGATCTCGCCAAGTCTCCAAACAACGCACGCAGCAAGTGCCAGAAACGCCATTTCATGAAATTTTCCATAGCAAGCTAATCAAAGCTTTGACATTCACTGCCTAAGCAGTAATATTTTTAAACAATTGCCCGAGCAGTCCCCAATGGCCCATTTCTCACCCGAAAACTTCCAGACCTGCGCCATCGGCATGCTGCTCGGCCGCGCGGCGATCCTGAAGGACCGCATTCTCGACTGGCACCTGGAATCAGAGGGTGTCACCGCCGCGCAGTTCAAGGTGCTGATCATCGTCACCCAGTACCAGGTGGACACCCCGGCCGAGCTGTGCCGCTACCTGGGCCTGGACAGCGGTTCGATGACCCGCATGCTCGACCGCCTCGAGCAGAAGGAGCTGATCGTGCGCAACCGCTGCGCCGACGACCGCCGCCTGGTGCGCCTGGCGCTTACCGCCGACGGCCAGCGCCTGGCCGACCGCCTGCCGGAAATTGGCGCTGCCGCCATGAACGAATTGTGCGGCGTGCTGGCCCCAGAAGAGTTGAAGACCCTGGAAGGCTTGCTGGCCAAGGTCCTGCTCGGTGCTGGCGACCCGTTGACGATCCGCCGCTTTGGCGACCGTTGAACCCTGTCACGAATTATCCAAGGTATTGTCATGGCTACCCCCGCAGACACCCCGACCCCCTCCGCCACGCCCGAGCCGTCACGCAAGCGCAAGGCCTGGGTGCTAGGCCTGCTGTTGCTGCTGATCGTTGCCGGTGCGTGTACCTGGGCCTGGTACAGCCTGGTCGGGCGCTGGCACGAAAGCACTGACGATGCCTACGTCAATGGCAACGTGGTGGAGATCACCCCGCTGGTTACCGGCACGGTCACCAGCATTGGTGCCGATGACGGCGACCTGGTCCACGCCGGCCAGGTGTTGCTGCAATTCGACCCGGCCGACAGCGAGGTGGCCTTGCAGTCTGCCGAAGCCAAGCTGGCGCGCAGTGTGCGCCAGGTGCGCGGGCTGTACAGCAACGTCGACTCGCTCAAGGCCCAGCTGGAAACCCGCCAGGCCGAGCTGCGCAAGGCCCAGCAGGACTTCAACCGGCGCAAGGTGCTGGCCGACAGCGGTGCGATTGCTGCAGAAGAGCTGTCCCATGCCCGTGATGACTTGAGCGTGGCCCAGGCTGCCGTCAACAGCGCCCGCCAGCAACTCAGCACCAGCAGTGCGCTGGTCGACGACACCGTGGTGTCCTCGCACCCTGAGGTGATGGCCGCTGCAGCCGACCTGCGCCAGGCCTACCTCGACCACGCCCGCACCACCCTGGTGGCTCCGGTTACCGGTTATGTTGCCAAACGTACCGTGCAACTGGGCCAGCGCTTGCAGCCGGGCACTGCGACCATGGCGGTGATCCCGCTGGACCAGGTGTGGATCGACGCCAACTTCAAGGAAACCCAACTGCGCGAGATGCGCATCGGCCAGCCGGTGCAGATCAGCGCCGACCTGTATGGCAGCGAGGTCAAGTACAGCGGTACGGTCGACAGCCTTGGCGCTGGTACCGGCAGCGCCTTTGCCTTGCTGCCAGCGCAAAACGCGACTGGCAACTGGATCAAGATCGTGCAACGGGTCCCGGTGCGGATTCACCTGAGCCCGGACCAGCTCAAGGACCACCCGCTGCGCATTGGCCTTTCCACCGTGGTGGAAGTCGACCTTCACGACCAGAGCGGCCCCGCGCTGGCCCAACAGCCGCCGCAACAGGCCAGCTACACCACGCAGGTGTACGACCGTCAGCTGGTCGAGGCCGATGACCTGATCGCCCGCTTGATCCACGAAAACAGCGCAACCGGCAAGACGGCCCAGCGATGAGCAACAACGCCGCAGCCCAGTTCACGCCGCCCAGCCTGCTGCTGACCACCATCGGCCTGTCACTGGCGACGTTCATGCAGGTGCTCGACACCACCATCGCCAACGTGGCGCTGCCGACCATTTCCGGCAACCTTGGGGTGAGTTACGAGCAGGGCACCTGGGTTATCACCTCGTTCGCGGTGAGCAACGCCATTGCCTTGCCGCTGACTGGCTGGCTAAGCCGGCGGTTTGGCGAAGTGAAACTGTTCATCTGGGCCACGCTGCTGTTCGTGCTGGCCTCGTTCCTGTGCGGGATTGCCCAATCGATGCCTGAGCTGGTCGGGTTTCGCGTGTTGCAGGGCGTGGTAGCGGGGCCGCTGTACCCCATGACCCAGACGTTGCTGATTGCTGTCTACCCGCCCGCCAAGCGAGGCATGGCGCTGGCGCTGTTGGCGATGGTCACGGTGGTGGCGCCGATTGCCGGGCCCATTCTTGGCGGTTGGATAACCGACAGCTACAGTTGGCCGTGGATCTTCTTCATCAACATACCCATCGGCCTGTTTGCCGCTGCCGTGGTGCGCCAGCAGATGCGCACGCGGCCGGTGGTCACCAGCCGCCAGCCAATGGACTACATCGGCCTGCTGACGCTGATCATCGGTGTTGGTGCGTTGCAGGTGGTGCTGGACAAAGGTAATGACCTGGACTGGTTCGAGTCGTCGTTCATCATTATCGGTAGCCTGATCTCGGTGGTGTTCCTGGCCGTGTTCGTGATCTGGGAGCTGACCGATCGCCACCCGGTGGTGAACCTGCGCCTGTTCGTGCACCGCAACTTCCGCGTCGGCACCATTGTGCTGGTAGGTGGCTATGCCGGGTTCTTCGGCATCAACCTGATCCTGCCGCAGTGGTTGCAGACGCAGATGGGTTACACCGCTACCTGGGCGGGCCTGGCGGTGGCGCCGATCGGCCTGTTGCCGGTAGTCATGTCGCCGTTCGTGGGCAAGTATGCGCACCGCTTCGACCTGCGTGTGCTCGCGGGGTTGGCGTTTCTGGCGATTGGCACCAGTTGCTACATGCGTGCGGGCTTCACCAGTGAGGTGGACTTCCAGCATGTGGCCTTGGTGCAGTTGTTCATGGGCATTGGCGTGGCGTTGTTCTTCATGCCGACCTTGAGCATCCTGCTGTCCGACCTGCCGCCGCACCAGATTGCCGATGGCTCTGGGCTGGCGACCTTCCTGCGTACCCTGGGCGGGAGTTTCGCGGCCTCGCTGACGACCTGGATCTGGATTCGCCGGGCGGACCAGCACCATGCTTACCTGAGCGAGAACATCAGCCAGTTCGACCCGGCAACGCGGCATACCCTTGAGCAGCTGGGCGGGGCCAACCCGCAAAGCTATGCGCAGCTTGAGCAGATACTCAACGGGCAGGCGTACATGATGTCTACGGTGGACTACTTCACCCTGATGACCTGGGTATTTGCAGGCTTGATCTTGCTAGTGTGGTTCGCCAAACCGCCGTTTACCGCGAAGGCGGGGCCCGCGTCGGCGGGCCATTGAGCCAATCCGAGAGACCAGACGATATGTATTGCTCTTGCTCTTGCTCTTGCTCTTGCTCTTGCTCTTGCTCTTGCTTCGGCTTTTGCTTCTAAGCGCGCGATAGTTCAGGCGCCGCCGATTGCGACTTCAGGAGGCCGAGCGAAGGGCTTGCGGAGGGAGGTGACGGGCATGGATGCCCGTCAAGCGCTGAGGCCCCATGGATGGGGCCTGCAGTGCGTACTCCCGGGAGCAAGCCCGTAGCGAGGGGACCCCGGAGCGCAGCGTAGGGGCCGGATGATGGGAGCGAACGGTTTTTGGTTCCTTTTTGCCACGACAAAAAGGGACCCGCCGTAAGGGCGGAAAGGTGATTGAGCGCCACCCTAGGTAATGAATACCTACGCGATGTGAATGCCCACACCCAAAAACCAGACCCAAACCCAAACCCAAACCCAAACCCAAACCCAAACCCAAACCCAGGAAGTGTCTGTGCTGACCATGGTCATTCCCCTGCACAGATATTTCGCCTATTGTCGGCTCTCCCTCCCCAGAGCGATCGACAAAGCCATGGACAAAGTCATCGTCATCACCGGCGGCAGCCGTGGCATCGGCGCTGCCACGGCGCTGCTGGCCGCCCGCCAGGGCTACCGCATCTGCATCAACTATCACGCCGACGAGCAGGCCGCCGAAGACATCCTCGGCCAAGTCCGCGCCCTTGGCGCCGAAGCCATTGCCGTGCGCGCCGACGCCAGCGTCGAGGATGAAATCATCCAGCTGTTCCAGCACGTCGACGAGGCACTCGGCCCGGTTACTGCACTGGTCAACAACGCCGGCACCATCGGCCAGCAAAGCCGGGTCGAGGACATGTCCGAGTTCCGCCTGCTCAAGGTCATGAAGACCAACGTCGTCGGCCCCATGCTCTGCGCCAAGCACGCCCTGCTGCGCATGGCCCGTCGGCATGGCGGGCTGGGCGGCGCCATCGTCAACGTGTCTTCGGTAGCGGCACGCCTGGGCTCGCCCAACGAATATGTCGACTATGCCGCCTCCAAAGGTGCGCTCGATACCTTCACCATCGGCCTGGCCAAGGAAGTGGCAGGAGAAGGCGTGCGGGTCAATGGTGTAAGGCCGGGCTACATCCACACCGGTTTTCATGCGCTATCCGGCGACCCCGACCGGGTCAGCAAGCTCGAACCCGGCTTGCCCATGGGCCGCGGCGGGCGCCCTGACGAAGTGGCGCAGGCCATTCTCTGGCTGCTGTCGGACAACGCGTCCTACTCCACGGGCAGCTTCATCGACCTGGGCGGTGGGCGCTGAACGCGCCTGTCACGCCTCAAGCAGGGTACGTACCTGCTCGGCCAACACCTCCAGTTCGAACGGCTTGGTCAGCACCACGGTGCCTTGCAGCAGCTGGCCGTCACTGAGCGCCGCGCTTTCGTCGTAACCGGTGATGAACAGCACCTTGAGGTCGGGGTAGCGCTCGCGGCAACACTCGGCCACCTGGCGGCCATTCAGGCCACCAGGCAGGCCGATATCGCTTAGCAGCAGGTCTGGCTGTTCACTGTTTTGCAGGTAGGCCAGGGCAGAGGGGCCGTCCTCGAATACATCGACCCGGTAACCCAGGTCCTCCAGCACTTCGCGAACCACCACGCGCAACGCCGTCTGGTCCTCGATCAGCAGGATGCGCTGCGCCAGCGTGCCGGTTCTTTCCTGCAACATGCGCGGTGGCTTGGGGGCAGGTGCCTTGGGTTGCTGGTAGTGGCGGGGGAGCAGCAACTCGATGCGCGTGCCTTGGCCCAGCGTGGAAAGGACGCGCAGTTGGCCCCCCGACTGGCGGACGAAACCGTAGGTCATCGACAAACCCAGGCCGGTGCCCTGGCCCATGGGTTTGGTGGTGAAGAACGGGTCGACGGCACGCTCGGCCACCTCTGCCGACATGCCATTGCCGTTGTCGGCGATGCTCAGGCGCACGTACTCGCCGGCGGGCAGTTCCAGCGCCTGGGCCTGCACCTGGTCTAGCAGCAGGTTGTCGCCGATGATCTCGATCACACCGCCTGCCGGCATGGCATCGCGGGCGTTGATGCACACGTTGAGCAGCGCACTTTCAAGCTGCGGCGGGTCGATAAAGGTCGGCCATAGCTGGGTGGGGAACTGGCTGCCCAGGGTAATGGCCGGGCCCATGGTGCGGCGCAGCAGTTCTTCCATGCCGGCCACCAGCGTGGCCACCTGCGTGGAGCAAGGTTGCAGGGTTTGCTGGCGAGAAAAGGCCAACAGCCTGTGAACCAGTGAGGATGCCCGTTGCGCCGAGCTGCTGGATAGCTCCAGCAGGGGTTCCAGGGTGTCGAAACGGCACTCGTGCAGGCGTTGGCGCATCAGTTCCTGGGCGCCCAGGATGCCGCCCAGCAAGTTGTTGAAGTCGTGGGCGATGCCGCCGCTGAGCTGGCCCACCGCTTCCATCTTCTGGGCCTGGCGCAGGGCCTCCTCGGCTTTGGCCAGGCGCTCATGCTCCTGCACCCGCTCACTGATGTCATAGGCGAACAGGAAGGCGCATTGTATTTCGCCTTCAGGGTCGCGCAAGGCATTGAAGCGCAGTTCAAAGTGGCGCTCCCCGGGCGCCTTGCCGAAGGTGCCGATCTCGACGAACTGCTCGCCTGCCAGGGCACGCTGCCACATGGCCACGCTCAGCGCATGGGCATCGGGGTCATGACCGATCAGCTCTGGCAAGTAATCACCGATTTCAGGCGTACGCCCGAACAGCATGTGAAAGTCACGTTTCGCCTGGCTATTGATGGCCAGCCAGCGCATGGCCCTGTCTACCACATGCACATTCGCCATGCTGTGGTCGACCAATTCGGCAAACAGCCGGCGCTCTGCCAGTGCAGCGCTCACCCGCAGTTCAAGCTCTTCGTTCAGGCGCTGCTGGGCCTGCTCTGCCCGCCGTCGTTCGGTAACGTCCTTGCACAGCACGGCTACCTGGCGTCTTTTGGCAGGTTCTATGCGAAACGTGGTGACGGACAGTACATGACCGGTGGCAACCAGTTCTTGCTCGAAATGCAGGGGCTCTCCCGTACGCAACACCGCGCCATAACGGGCCACCCACTCATCGGCCTCATCGGGCACCATTTCACGCAGCTTCTGCCCGACCACGTCGGGGATGCCGGCATGCTTGGCATAGGCTGCGTTGGCCAGCACATGCACATAGTCACTCAACGGGCCGTGTGGGCCGTCGAAGAACTCGATGATGCTAAAGCCTTCGTCCATGGTGTCGAACAGCGAACGATAAAAGTTCTGATCGTGGGCCTGATGGCTGGCAAGCTGTAACTGCAACTGCGCGTTCTGCCGCTGAAGGGCATCGACTTGTTGGCGCAGTGAGTGCAGGTCGTGGGAGGGCATGCCGACGTCCTACAAAAGGGGAGGCACAGACTTTATCGCGTTCACCTTCAAGCGAACAGTGGCCCACCAGGCCATCAGCCATCAGAACGAGCGAATGATCCGCCCCAGGGTGTCCATGGCCTGTTCGGCCCCGTCATGCCAGGGGCTGCCATAGTTCAGGCGGATGCAATTGCCGAAGCGCCGGGTAGGCGAGAAGATCGGCCCGGGGGCGATGCTGATGCCTTGGGCAAGGGCCATGTGGAACAACTTCAGCGCGTCGATCTGCTCGGGCAGCTCCAGCCACAGGAAGTAGCCACCAGACGGCTGGCTGACCTGCGTGTGCGCAGGGAAGTAGCGGGTGATGGCCGCCAGCATGTTGGCCTGTTGGCCTTCAAGTGCATAGCGCAGCTTGCGCAGGTGGCGGTCGTAGCCGCCGTGCTGCAGGTAGTCGGCAATCGCCGCCTGGGCTGGCATCGACGCGCACAGCGAGGTCATCAGCTTGAGCCGCTCGATTTTCTGCGCAAAGCGCCCGGCCGCCACCCAGCCGATGCGGTAACCGGGCGCAAGGCTTTTGGCGAACGAACCGCAATGCATCACCAGGCCTTGCGTATCGAAAGCCTTGGCGGGTTTGGGCGCCTGTTGCGCGTAATACAGCTCGGCGTATACATCGTCTTCGATCAACGGCACCTGGTGACGCGCCAGCAGTTCCACCAACGCCTGCTTCTTCGCCTCCGGCATGCTCGCGCCAACCGGGTTCTGGAAGTTGGTCATGCACCAGACGGCTTTTACCGGGTGCTTTTCCAGCGTCTGTGCCAGTACCCCGAGGTCCATGCCTTCGCGCGGGTGCACGGGGATTTCCACCGCCTTGAGCTTCAGGCGCTCGAGTACTTGCAGGCAGGCGTAGAAGGCAGGGGCTTCGATGGCCACCAGATCGCCCGGCTGGGTCACCGCCTGCAGGCACAGGTTCAGGGCTTCCAGTGCACCGTTGGTGATCAGCAACTCTTCCATTGGCAGCATCAGCCCGCCGACCATGTAGCGCAGGGCAATTTGCCGGCGCAGCTGCGGGTTGCCAGGCGACAGGTCGGTTACCACCATGCGCGGGTCCATGCTGCGGCTGGCGCTGGCCAGCGAGCGCGACAGGCGCTGCAGCGGGAATAGCTCGGGGCTGGGGAACGCTGAGCCGAACGGGATGGTGTTGGGGTCCTTGATCGAGTCAAGGATCGAGAACACCAGTGCGCTGACGTCGACGTCAGTGGATTCGCTGACGGGCTGCAACGCCTGGGGCTCGCTGAACTGGCGTGGGGCGTGGGCGTTGACGAAATAACCCGAGCGCGGCCGGGCGCGGATCAGCCCGCGCCGTTCCAGCAGGTAGTAGGCCTGGAACACGGTAGACGGGCTGACCCCGTGGGTCTGGCTGGCATAGCGCACCGAAGGCACGCGCTGGCCGGGGCCCAGTACCCCGGAGCGGATCAGTTCGGCAATGTCGTCGGCGAAGCGTTCGTAGCGTTTCATTCTGGCCTTCTGTCGAAGCCTGGCAGGCAAGGTGGAGTCAGTGTAAGGGATCAGCGGTTCATCGGTGCGACGAAGCGGCTTTGGGCAACGCTGCGGATGGCGGGGTCGTCACGCTCGCGAATTTCGAAACTCAGCGCTTGCGAGCTGCTGGCCGGGCGCTCGGCCAGCATCGCGACCGACACCGGCAGTTCGCTCATCTCGCCAGCGGGGATCACCAGGGTGGTGTTGCCCTGCAAGGTGAAACCCTCTGCGTCCAGCAGGCGCAGTTGGTAGTGCTGGGTGCGCTCGGTCTTGTTGATGACCTTGAGCAGGTAGATGTTCTCGATCTGGCCCTGGGCATTCTCGCGGAACAGGCCGCGGTCCTTGATGACGTCCAGCGATACCATCGGGCGCAGTTGCAAGGCCACCACCAGTGCACCGATCATTACCACCAGCGCGGCGGCGTAGCCGATCAGGCGTGGGCGCAGCCAGTGGGTAGTGCCGCCCTGCAGGCTGTGCTCGGACTTGTAGCCAATCAGGCCGCGGGCGTAGCCCATCTTGTCCATCACCCCGTCGCAGGCGTCGATGCACGCTGCGCAGCCGATGCAGGCCATTTGCAGGCCATCGCGGATATCGATGCCGGTGGGGCACACCTGCACACACAGCGTGCAGTCTATGCAGTCGCCGAGGCCCTGGGCTTGTACGTCACTGCCTTTCTTGCGCGGGCCGCGGGCCTCACCGCGGCGCGGGTCGTAGGCAACTGCCAGGGTGTCCTTGTCGAACATCACGCTCTGGAAGCGTGCATACGGGCACATGTGCAGGCATACCGCTTCACGCAGCAGGCCGGCGTTGATGTAGGTGGCGGCAGTGAAGAACAGCACCCAGAACAGCGCCACGCCGCCCAGTTGCAGGGTGAACAGCTCTGCGGCCAGCGGGCGGATGGGCGTGAAGTAGCCGACGAAGGTGAGGGCAGTGGCGACACCGATGGCCAGCCACAGGCTGTGTTTGAGGGCGCGCCGCGCCAGTTTGTTCAGGCTCCAGGGTGCGGCTGCCAGCTTGATACGCTGGTTGCGATCACCCTCGGTAACCTTTTCGCACCACATGTACAGCCAGGTCCAGGTGCTTTGCGGGCAACTGTAGCCACACCACACGCGGCCAGCGTACACGGTGATGGCGAACAGGCCGAAGGCACAGATGATCAGCAGCGCCGACAGCAGGATGAAGTCTTGCGGCCAGAAGGTGGCAGCAAAGATATGGAATTTGCTGTTGGCCAAATCCCACAGCACCGCCTGGCGGCCGTTCCAGTTCAGCCAGGCTGTGCCGAAGAACAGCACGAACAGGGCGCCGGCAAAGCCGATGCGCAGGCTGCGGTACAGCCCGGTGAAGCTGCGGGTGTGGATGCCATTGTCGGCGCGTCGCGGTTGAGAACTGGCTGGGGCGGTGGCGATCTCTGTGAAAGGGATTCTATTGTTCATGGCTCGGTGCTCATCAGGCCTCGATCAGGCATGAGCACTATGGCCCTGAGGCTGTTATCAGCACAGGCTCAGGTTTCGCGATAAAAACCGTATCAGATTGTACCCCGCACCCCGCCAGCCCTTAGATTACCGAGCCTGGCACGCTAGCCTTCAGGTGCCTGCGGCTATCCACCGCACCCGCCACGGTCAGTGCATCGGCCTCGGCTTCGGTGATGGGC
Organism: Pseudomonas sp. NPDC090592; assembly: GCF_044769185.1. Classification (NCBI taxonomy): domain Bacteria; kingdom Pseudomonadati; phylum Pseudomonadota; class Gammaproteobacteria; order Pseudomonadales; family Pseudomonadaceae; genus Pseudomonas; species Pseudomonas sp. NPDC090592. The sequence continues at coordinate 195,391 of NZ_JBIVXJ010000005.1, read as the reverse complement.
ACGCGTTGGCCCGCGAGCAAGGCCACTGACATGTGCAGTTGTTCGTCGGTGACGATTTCGATATCCGGGCCATCACCCTCGATGCGCGCGTCTTCGCCGATCAGGGTACAGCGGCGCGTGGTTTCTTCAATTTCAACCGGCATGGCGTTGTCCTCCTGTGGGGTTACAGGGTGGACCGCAGTACAAGGCAGATTGCTGCATCGGCAGGCTGAACGGGGAGGGAAGGCGGGAGCCAGAAAGCACTAAGGGGAGCCGAAGCTCCCCCCAAAGCGTTGTTGCTTGCTCTTTTTTATTATTGAGACGGGCTTTTTGTTGTTTTTGTAAGCCTGCCTTGGTGTTGCGGGCGACCCCCATGCGGGGTCAAGAGCAAACGTATTTTTTTGAGCGCTGACCTGCCTTCATCATGACTGATCCGAACCTGGCTGCTGCTACCTTGAGGTAGTTTTATTATTCTGTGCCAGACCGCGGGGCGTACCCCTGAAAAGCGTGTCGACTCCAAAAAGATCTGCTTGCTACGCCTCTGCCGTGTTGTTCTTGTTATGTCAGAGCCGTTACCTGTTGTTTTTATTGGGTGTCACGTTGTTTTTTTTGTTCTTGTACCAAAGATATAGCAGGGTGCGTGCCAACTTTTGAAAATCCTTTGAAATCAGGCACTTAGCGAGTTTGGTCAAAATATCCAGACCTGAAATTCTGTCGATTTGTTTCCCTGTTACCCGATTTTCTGCTGTAAAACGTGGGGGTGGTAACACTCCGCCCACACCTTTGTGACACCCGTGTGACTTACTGCGCGCTACGCGCTCGTGCTACCCGCGACCCGTTGCCGCGGCCCAGCACGCTGCTGATACGCTGGCCTGCGGCAATCAGCCGGTCCAGGTCGATGCCGGTCTGGATCCCCAGCCCCTGTAGCAGGTACACCACGTCTTCGGTGGCGATGTTGCCCGTCGCGCCTTTGGCGTAAGGGCAGCCACCCAGCCCGGCTACCGAGCTGTCGAACACGCTGATGCCTTCGAGCAGGCTGGCATAGACGTTGGCCAGGGCCTGGCCATAGGTGTCGTGGAAGTGCCCCGCCAGCTGCTCACGCGGTACCTGGGCCGAAACCACCTCGAACAGGCGGCGGGTATCGCCGGCCGTGCCGGTGCCGATGGTGTCACCCAGCGACACCTCATAGCAGCCCATGTCGTGCAGGGCGCGGGCCACCGGGGCTACCTGCCCGGCGCTGACCTTGCCTTCATAGGGGCAGCCGAGTACGCATGACACGTAGCCGCGCACGCGTACGCCGTGGTTACGGGCCGCTTCCATGATCGGTTCGAAGCGCGTCAGGCTGTCGCTGATCGAGCAGTTGATATTGCGCTGCGAGAACGCTTCGGAGGCGGCGGCGAAAACCGCCACTTCCTTTACCCCCGCCGCCAGGGCGTCCTCGAAACCGCGCAGGTTGGGGGCCAGTGCTGCGTAGGTAACGCCAGGGCGCTGCTGGATACCGGCGAACACCTCGGCGGAGCCGGCCATTTGCGGCACCCACTTGGGCGAGACAAAACTGCCCACTTCGATGTAGGCCAGGCCTGCCTCGGTAAGGTCGTCCACCAGGCGCACCTTGTCGGCGACGCTGATGGGCTGTGCTTCGTTCTGCAAACCGTCGCGGGGGCCGACTTCGACCAGGCGAACTTCTTTGGGCAAGGACATGGCGGGTTTCCTGTGGCGTTCAGCGGTTGTCTTTGTGGTTCAGGGTGGCGGCCAGGGCTTGTTCGCAGCGCTCCTGGGCGGTGTCCAGTTCCAGTTGCATCTGGTGGATGTCGAGCATCTGCTGCTCCAGCTGGGCGCGCCGTTCGGCGATTTTCGCCAGCATGCTGTTGAGCTGTTTGAGGTTGCCGCTGGTGGGGTCGTACAGTTCGATCAGTTCACGGCACTCCGCCAGCGAAAAGCCGATGCGCTTGCCGCGCAGGATGAGCTTCAGGCTGACCTTGTCGCGGGCCGAGTAGATACGTTCCAGGCCACGGCGTTCGGGGCTCAGCAAGCCTTGCTCTTCATAGAAGCGGATGGCCCGGGTGGTGATGTCCAGCTCGCGGGACAGGTCGGAGATGCTGTAGGTCTGGGTACTCATGCTGGGGCTCGGCGTGGGGTATGCCGGTATCCTGAGGGCAGGTTGACGTATACGTCAAGCAGGCGGTAGATGTGTGTCGCCTGTACCGGCCTCTTCGCGGGCACGCCCGCTCCCACATGAAGTTTGCGCAGTACCTGTGGGAGCGGGCGTGCCCGCGAAGAGGCCGGCACAGGCCACAGCAATCATTCAGCCAAACCTGCGATATCCATTGGGCGTCTGCCCACTCAAGCGCTTGAACCACCGCGCAAAATAGGTCGGGTCGGTAAACCCCAGGCTATCCGACAACTGCCCGATGCTCATTCGCGTGTAAATCAGGTTACGCCGCGCCTCCAGCAGCAACCGCTGATGCACCACCTGCAATGCGGTCTGTCCGCTCAAGGCCCGGCACAGCTGGTTCAGTTGCAGGCTCGGCACATTCAGCCGGGCGGCAAAATCCTCCACCGACAGGTGCTCACGGTAATGCGCCTCGACCAGGCGCAAGTACTGCCCCAGCAACTGCCGGTCACGTTCATCCCGGTTTCGCGGCGCCTGCCCCAGTTGCTGGCGACGGCTGATCCATACCATCAACGCAGTCACCAATGCTTCCAGCAGCGTCGCCCGCGCCGGCGCACTGCCTTGGTACTCCTGCTGCAAGGTGCCGATCAGGCTGCGCAGGTGCACGCGATCACGGCCCAGCGGGTAACACGCCGGTTTTGCCAGCACCGTCAGCGGCGCGCCCAGGCGCTGCTCCAGGTTCGCCACCAGCGCCGTGCCGAAGGTCAGCACATAGCCCTGGATATCGGCGCTGAAGCGGAAGCCGTGCACGGTCATCGGCGGCACCACCTGGATCGCTGCCTCGCCGATGGCGCTGCGCACGCCCTCGATCTCCACCTGGGCCTGGCCGCGCTGTACGTACAGCAACTGGAACAACTCGGCATGCTGGTGCGGCTTGATCTCCCAGTGGTGCAGGCGGCTGCGCGCCGGGATCGACTCACAGTGCAGCAGATCGGTGCCGGGCCAGGCCTGGTTTTCGCCATACAGCTTGAACAACGGGACGCCGTGGAGGGTGGATTTCATGCAGGTTGGCCTGTCCGCTAATCGAACGTTTTTTGTAAAAGTGCAGGTTTTATATGGAATAGCACACTTATCCGGCGGTTTCTGCCAGTAAAAATGCAAGGGCAAACCCTAACAGCAGATGCCGCCCCACTGCCAGTCCAGGGCCGGCATCGTCCGAACAGAGACAACAACAATGAAAACTCAGGTTGCAATTATTGGTGCAGGTCCGTCTGGCCTGCTGCTGGGCCAGCTGCTGCACAAGGCCGGTATCGATAACGTCATTGTCGAACGCCAGACGCCCGAGTACGTACTGGGCCGCATCCGCGCCGGTGTACTGGAGCAAGGCACTGTCGACCTGCTGCGCGAAGCCGGTGTAGCCGAGCGCATGGACCGTGAAGGCCTTGTGCACGAAGGTGTCGAGCTGCTGGTTGGCGGGCGCCGTCAGCGCCTGGACCTCAAGGCCCTGACCGGTGGCAAGACGGTGATGGTGTACGGCCAGACCGAAGTCACCCGTGACCTGATGCAGGCCCGGGAAGCCAGCGGTGCGCCGATCATTTATTCAGCCAGCAATGTCCAGCCACATGAACTGAAGGGCGAGAAGCCTTACCTCACCTACGAGAAAGACGGCCAGCAACACCGGGTGGATTGCGACCATATCGCCGGGTGTGACGGCTTCCACGGTGTTTCGCGGCAAAGCATTCCCGAGGGCGTGCTGAAACAGTACGAACGCGTCTACCCGTTTGGCTGGCTGGGCCTGCTTTCGGACACGCCGCCGGTCAATCACGAGCTGATCTATGCCCATCACGAGCGTGGTTTTGCGCTGTGTAGCCAACGTTCGCAAACACGCAGCCGCTACTACCTGCAAGTCCCCTTGCAGGACCGCGTCGAGGAATGGTCTGACGAGCGCTTCTGGAACGAGCTGAAAGCCCGTTTGCCTGCTGACGTAGCGGCTGACCTGGTCACAGGTCCTGCTTTGGAAAAGAGCATCGCCCCGCTGCGCAGCCTGGTGGTCGAACCGATGCAGTACGGTCATCTGTTCCTGGTCGGTGACGCGGCGCACATCGTCCCACCCACTGGAGCCAAAGGTTTGAACCTGGCGGCCTCGGACGTCAATTACCTCTATCGCATTCTGCTCAAGGTGTACCGCGAAGGGCGTACCGACCTGCTGCAGCAGTACTCGCCACTGGCCCTGCGCCGGGTATGGAAGGGCGAGCGCTTCAGCTGGTTCATGACCCAGTTGCTGCATGACTTCGGCAGCCACAAGGATGCCTGGGACCAGAAGATGCAGGAGGCCGACCGCGAGTACTTCCTGAACTCCCCGGCGGGGTTGGTGAATATTGCCGAGAACTATGTGGGGCTGCCGTACGAAGAAGTGGCCTGATCTGGCCAGCAGGGTTGCCAGGTGCTCGCCTCGGAATCTTCAGCGCGTTTGAGATCGAGCGCCGCCCGCGCGGCGCTCGATCTATCAGGCGCTGCCTATCTTGTGGCAAGCACCTGAGCCCTGATGCGACCTTTGTTGGAGCGTGCTGGCAATCAAGAAAAACACATCGCTTCTTGAACTCTAGTTCGCGCATGACCGACAGTGGTCTGCTGAATACACAAGGCAGGAAGCAAAACGATGAAGTTCTCCACACCGCTGATGAGCGCGCTGTGCCTGGCGATCGCGAGTGGGTGGGCATGTGCCGAGCAGCTGTTGCCCACGCCACCCGAGCTGGGCTCCGGCTACCGCACTGGCCTGCAGCCGGTGCACGCCAACCGGCATATGGCCGCCGCAGCCAACCCGCTGGCCACCGAAGCGGGGCGAGCGATGCTGCGTGACGGGGGCAGCGCCATCGACGCGGCGATCGCCATGCAAATGGTGTTGACCCTGGTCGAACCGCAATCAAGCGGCATTGGTGGTGGGGCGTTCATTCTTTACTGGGACGGCAACCGCGTGCAGGCCTTCGACGGCCGCGAGGCTGCCCCGGCGAGGGTAACGGAAAAGCTGTTCTTGCAAGCCGATGGTTCACCTATGCCGTTCAGGTCGGCACAGATCGGCGGGCGTTCTGTGGGTGTGCCCGGGGTGCTGCGCGCGCTGGAGCTGGCCCACGCGCAGCATGGCAAGCTGCCTTGGCGGCAACTCTTTGCCCCGGCCATTGCCTTGGCACGAAACGGTTTCCCGGTTTCCGAACGCCTTCACACCCTTGTGGCCGGCGACCCGTACATTGCCCGTTCACCGGCCATGGCCCGCTACTTTCTGGATGAGCAGGGCAAGCCGCTGGCGGTGGGCGCGACGTTGCGCAACCCCGAACTTGCGCAAACGTTCGAGCAAATTGCCGCGCACGGGCCTCAAGCCTTCTACACCGGTGAAATCGCCACGGCCATCGTGGCCAAGGTGCGCAGCCATGCCAATGCCGGTTACCTGTCGTTGCAGGACTTGCAGCAATATCAAGCCAAAGAGCGCAAGCCGTTGTGCGGCCCTTACAAGGCGTGGCGCATCTGCGGCATGCCACCGCCGTCTTCGGGCGGGGTAACGGTGTTGCAGACCCTCGGCATCCTCGAAGCGGTGCAGCGCATCACGCCACAACGCGACCTGGCGACGCTGCGGCCACTCGCCAACAGCTCTGCAGCGGGCCTCGAGGCATCGCCGCTGGCCGTGCACCTGATCGCCGAGGCCGAGCGCCTGGCCTATGCCGACCGGGCGCAATACCTGGCCGACAGCGATTACGTGCCGGTCCCGGTGAAAGCCCTGACCGACGCCAGCTACCTGGCCAGCCGAGCAGCACAGATCGGCGAATACAGCATGAAGCGCGCTCGCCCAGGCCAACCGCAAGGCGTTGATCTGGCCTTGGCGCCTGACCGCTCGCCACTGCGCATTTCCACTTCACACCTCAGCGCAGTGGATGACAGCGGCCAGGCACTGGCCATGACCACCTCGGTGGAGGCCGCGTTCGGCTCGCACCTGATGGTCAAGGGGTTCCTGCTCAACAACCACCTCACCGACTTCTCGTTCATCCCGCAGGAACAAGGCAAGCCCGTGGCCAACCGGGTGCAGCCGGGCAAGCGGCCGTTGTCGGCGATGGCGCCTACCCTGGTATTCTTGCGTGGCTCCGGCGAGTTGGTGGCCAGCCTCGGTTCGCCAGGCGGCTCGCAGATTATCGGTTATGTGAACAAGGCGCTGGTCGGCCTGCTGGATTGGCAACTCGACCCGCAGCAGGCCACCGGCCTGCCCAACTTCGGCAGCCGCAATGCTGGTACCGAGGTTGAAGCGGGGCTGGCGAGCCCTGCGCTGATTCGCCAGCTGGCGGCCTGGGGGCACGAGGTAACACCAATGACCATGACCAGCGGCATGCAGATCATCCAGCGCAGTGGCCCGGGCTGGTCGGGTGGTGCCGATCCGCGGCGTGAAGGTGTGGCCCTTGGCGACTAGGCGTGATAGAACCCAGTCTTGCCATTCAGTAGTTGAATACCAAGATGACTATCAGCGCGAAATCGAATAGAGCCCTGTTCGACCTCGACCTGCTACGCGCCATTGTGGTGGTGGCCGATTGCGGCAGCTTCACCACGGCGGCTGCCCGCCTGCACTCGACCCAATCAACCATCAGCCAGAAGGTGCGCCGCCTTGAAGACATGGTTGGCCATCGCCTGCTGGTGCGTGGCAACCGTGACGTGCTGCCGACCGATGCCGGGCAGACGCTGCTTGGCTATGCCCGCCACATGCTGGCGCTGAACGACCAGATGCTCGAAGCCCTGGCCGGGGCGATGGTGGGCACCACCGTACGCCTTGGTGTGCCCGAGGACTTTGTGGGCGGGCGTACCACCAATGCGCTGTCGGCGTTCAGCCGCCTGCACCCGCAGGTGAAGCTGGAAGTGACCAGCGGCCTGTGCCGCGACCTCAGCCAGGCTTATGACAATGGCGAGCTTGACCTGGTGTTGCTCAAGCAGCGGCGCAACACCCGCGAGGGCGTGGCCTGCTGGCCCGAGCGCTTGCAGTGGATCGACAGTGCGCGCACGCCTGCCTTCGAGTTGGACCCGATTCCGCTGGTGACGTTTCCGCCGCGTGGCCTGTACCGCGAAGACATGATCAACGCCATCGAAGGCATGGGCCGGCGCTGGCGCATCAGCTTCACCAGTTCCAGCCTCAGCGGCATTCAGGCGGCAGTGGCCGATGGCATGGGCATCAGCCTGTTGCCGCCAAGGGCGGCAACCGGGGAGCACCGGGTGTTGGGGGCGGGGCAAGGGTTACCTGAGGTTGACAGCTATGAGATCGTCATTGTGCATCGGCCGACGGCGGATGTGATGATCAAGGCCTTGGCTGAGGTTATGACAGAGTTGCTGGCAAGTGGCGGCATCTGACAGGGCTGGGGCCGCTTTGCGGCCCATCGCTGGCAAGCCAGCTCCCACAGGTACAGCGCTGCCCATGGGAAATGCGCGTCCCTGTGGGAGCTGGCTTGCCGGCGATGGGCTGCGCAGCAGCCCCAAAACTGCAGCACCATCAGGGGATTCTGGGCGACAGGTGAATCCCCGCAATCATGCAGCGCACCGAGCCGCCGGCCATCTCGATAGTCGGCACATCCAGCGGCACCAACCGGGCCGAGCGCTCGATACGTTGACGCTGCTCAGCGGTCAGGCTGTCGAAAGCCTTGCGTGACAGCGCCAGGATGCGCCCGTCACGCCCGGACAATTCGATGGCGTTCCCGGCAAATTGGCTGATCTGCTGGTTGCTCAGGTCGATCACATCGCGACCCGATTCGATCAGGCGCATGCGCACCTCTTCAGCACGCGCCTTGTTGGTGAAGGTGCCAAAACCCACCAGCGCGAACTCGGTTGCCACGCACATCAGCACATTGGTGTGGTAGATCGGCGTGCCTTGTTCGTCGGCCGTGTCGAACACCATCGGCTCGAAGTTGAAATGCGTGCTGAAGCGCTCAAGGGCGATAGGGTCGGCGCGGTTGGAGCGCGCCGTGTAGGCCACCCGCGACAGGTGGTCGAACACCATGGCGCCGGTGCCTTCAAGGAACAACTCGTCCTGTTCCAGCCCGGAATAGTCGATTACATCCTGCACCCGGTATTCCTGCTTGAGCATCTCGATCACGTCCGCACGCCGCTCGCGGCGGCGGTTGCGCGAGTACATCGAGTAGATCGCGATGTGCCCTCCGGGGTGGGTGGAGAACCAGTTGTTAGGGAATACCGAATCCGGGGTGTTGTGCTCGCCGAAGTCGTCGAACAGGTGCACGCGTACACCTTCGGCCTCCAGCGTGCCGACGGCCTGGGTGACTTCATCGCGCGCCACGTTGGCCAGGGCCTGCGCTGCGATGTCGGGGCTGTTGCGCTGGAACGAGTTGTCGGCTGCGGTTTCCGGGTTGGGGGTGAAGGCATGTGGCCTGACCATGACCACTGCTGCCGGGGCTTGAATCGAACGCGTTGGGAATGCCATGTGCAAATACCGGGTTGGGAGCAGGGTTAGGCAACGCGTCGGATGCGGCTTTTGGCAGCGCGGCCACGGGTGTGGCTGAACAAGTCTTTCGGGTCGTCTTCCACCCAGGGCACCAAGTCGATCTTGCACCCCATGCCTCGCTTCTCGGCTTGCTGTAGTACGTAACGTAGTACGGTGTAGTCTTCCAGGGCGAAACCTACCGAGTCGAACACGGTGACCTGGCTGTCGCTCTGGCGGCCTTCGGTCTCGCCTCGCAGCACACGCCACAGGTCGACCACCGGGAAGTCCGCTGGCAGTTGCTGGATATCACCTTCGATGCGGGTTTGTGGCTCGTACTCGACGAACACCCGGGCGTTGCGCAGTACATCGGCGTGCAGTTCGGTCTTGCCCGGGCAGTCGCCGCCCACGGCATTCAGGTGCATGCCGGGCTCCAGCATGTCGGGTGTGATGATGGTGGCGTAGGCCTTGTCGGCGGTCACGGTGGTGATGATGTCCACGCCCTTCACCGCTTCGGCCACCGAGCCGGCGCGGCGGATGGTGAGGTCGCTGTATTCCTTGAGGTTGGCGATCAGCTTGGCGGTGGCCAGCGGGTCGGTGTCGTAGGCAACGATTTCTTCGATGCCCAGGTGTTTGTGGAAGGCCAGTGCCTGGAATTCGCTTTGCGCGCCATTGCCGATCAGTGCCATCTTGCGCGAGTTCGGCCGGGCCAGCGCTTGGGCTGCCATCAGCGAGGTGGCAGCAGTGCGCAGGGCAGTGGCAATGGTCAGTTCGGACAGCAGCACCGGGTAGCCGGTGTCGACATCGGCCAGTACGCCGAAGGCCATTACGGTGTGCAAGTCGCGAGCGGTGTTGGCGGGGTGGCCGTTGACGTACTTGAAGGCATAGCGGCTATTGTCGGCAACCGGCATCAGTTCGATCACGCCCACTTGCGAATGGCTGGCAACCCGCGCGGATTTATCAAACTCCTGCCAGCGCATGAAATCTTCGCGAAGGGCCGCGGCCAACTCGCCAATGAATGGCGCTACGCCAATATCATGTACCAAGTCCGACATGGTTGGAACATCAATGAAATACGTCATGGGCTTGCACCTTGTTATTGCGCTATCACCCCGGCCATTGCAGGGTGCACGCTTGGGATTGTTGAAGTGGCGTTGAACATTTTGCTGAAAAGTTGCGTCAATCGGAAGAATGCAGGTTGCCAGTTTCATCAACTTTCTAGACAATCTGCCACCCCAAAGTAGCAATCTGATTAATTGGCAGGCTTTATGGACACTATCGATCGGGAACTGATTGCGCTGTTGCGGGACAATGCACGCACCCCTGTGCTGACCCTGGCGAAGAAGCTCAAGGTGGCCCGGGCGACCGTGCAAAACCGCATCACCCGGCTGGAAGAGCAGGGCGTGATCATTGGCTACACGGTACGCCTGCGCTCCGATGCTCTGGAGCAGGGCGTGCGGGCGATCACCAGCATCGGCATCAGCGGCCACCACGCCGCAGAGGTCAAGCACGCGCTGCGCGGGCATCCCAACGTGGTGGCCATCCACACCACCAATGGCCGCTGGGACCTGATGGCAGAGTTGCGCGCCGACACCCTGGAAGCCTTCGACCGGGCGCTGAACACCATCCGCTCCATCCCGCACATCGAGAATACCGAGACCAGCATCCTGCTTTCGACCTACAAGATGTGACCGCCGGGTCAGGCCTTTTGACAGGCGCATTGCGCAAACTGTCACCCGGGCTTTCCACACTGCACAAAATAGCGTGAGTGGTGTGCATTCTGTAGCGTTCCGCTTGACCGCAGCCACTGGCAGAATGAAACGGCTTTCGCGGGGCGGTTTAAGGCGCACTAACCGACGGTGCGTTCTAGAATAAGAAAGTCCGCTGCGAAGTTGCATCGGGCATTAGTTTCAATCTTTGTTGTTTTCTGCGCTTACATCATTTCAATGACAAGCAGTCTGCACCTTGGTACCAACTTGTTGGTGCGGTGCGGGGCGTGGATGTTTTACAAAAAAGAATAAGAGTCGACCATCTCCGCGGTGATGATCATCGTTACGTGGTCGCTGATTTTGCTGTCCTATTTCGCTTACTGCCGACAGAATCCGCACGCGCATGAGCAGTCGAATGGGGCTGCTGCGCAGCCCATCGCCGGCAAGCCAGGCTCCCACAGGATTGCATCAGGGCTGACAGGTGTTGGCCACAAGATATGCAGCGCCTGTGAGATCGAGCGCCGCCCGCGCGGCGCTCGATCCCACAGGCGCTGAAGATGCTACGGCGAGCACTTGGTAAACCTGAAGCCATCGCCACAAACCATGGAATCTCCCACAGGTCCAGCGCAGGTCTTGACTTGTGGGAGCTGGCTTGCCGGCGATGGGGCGCAAAGCGGCCCCAATTACCTGTTCAACTGCCGGGCTGGTTGTCGCGCAGCCAGTCCACCAGCCCCAGGATCGTCGGGGTGGTGGTGCGCCCGTGGGGCACTATCAGGTAGTACGCTTCACGCGGCCGCACCACCAGGTCAGTCAGGCGTACCAGTTCGCCGGAGGCCAGCAGGTGGTCGAGCATGCGCCCCCAACCCAATGCCACCCCATGCCCGTGCAATGCGCCCTGGATGGTGTCGGTGTACAACTGGCAACGCAGGTTGTAGTGCAGTTTTGGCGGGTTGCCGCCCAGTGCGCGGAACCAGGTGGGCCAGGTCATCCAGCCTTCGGTAGTGGCGTCGGCATCGAGCAGGTCGGCACGGTACAGTGCCTCCAACGATTCCGGCTGCGGGTTGCGCGCCAGCCACGCCGGTGAGCACACCGGGAAAATCTCTTCATCGAACAGGTGCAGGGCAATGCCGTCTTCCCAGCGGCCATTGCCAAAGCGCACCAGCAGGTCGACATCGTGGTTGCGCAGGTCGCCGGTAAACATCTGCGTGGCCAGGCGCAGGCGCACCTGGGGCAGGGCGCTGCGCAAGTTGCCCAGGCGCGGCATCACGCGCAACTGGGAGAAGGTGGCGGTGGAACTGAGCACCAGCTCCTGCTCGCTGTCGCCTTCGCTGAGGCGGTCGAACACCGAGGCGATCTTCTGCATGGACTCGGAAATCACTGCGTACAGCGCCTGACCTTCACTGGTCAGGCGGATGCCGCGGTGCAGGCGCTGGAACAGCTGGCGGCCGAGGTTTTCTTCCAGCAGCCTGACTTGCTTGCTCACGGCTGCCTGGGTCACGCCCAGTTCCTGGGCGGCTTGGGTAAAGCTGTTGTGACGGGCTACCGCTTCGAATTCGAGCAGCGCGGTCATCGATGAAATGATGCGCCGATAGCCTTTATGTGTGTTGCCGTTTTCTTGTGTTTTCATGCGACGTCCTGGCAAGGCGCGGCGCGCTGGTCCGCGCCGCGCGGGCACAGTGGCAGAAAAAGCATCATGGCGGTAGCTCTGTGGGAGCGGGCGAGCCCGCGAACACCGGCAAAGCCGGTGCCATCCACCGCATTTCCTGATTCGCGGGCGCGCCCGCTCCCACCCTGACCGCATCGCCTTGCGCATCGTTTTTCGATTGCTCTGGAGGGTACTGGCTAGTGCCTTCAGGGCTGACGTTCGGCTACGGCCCGCAAGGTCCTGAGCGTCACCACCGGCGCATCCACCACAAACCGGTTGGCCAGCCACCCCGGTACATCCCCGGCCGGGTCGGCCTGCAACTGATAGGTCACCTCGGTCAACCGTTCCCCCAGCGGCTTCATCCGCCACTCACCGCTCAGGTGCTGCACCCGGATCAGTCCGTCAACCTTGGGGATCCTGTCGGGCTCGGCGCTCAGGTGCCGCAGCAGCGTGCCGTCATCCAGCCGTTCACTGGTCACCTTCAGCACAATGTCCCGCGGCATCGTCGGCCAGGGCAGGTTGGTGGTCAGGTAGACCCAGGTATTCTCGCCATCCACGTCCAGTAAACGCATCTGGTCGCAGGCGTACAGCCACTTGCAGGCTACCCGCAGGTTCTCTTGCAGGTCGGTGAGGGTACGCACACTGGCCTTCATGGTGCTGATACCACGGAACTGCTGGTAGGAAGTGCCGCTGGTGTCGCTCAGGTACACACGGATGCCTTCGCGGTCATAGGCCAGCTTCCAGTCATCGGCGGCCAGGGCAGGGGTGCACAGCAGCAGGGCGGCGAGCAGCAGGCAGCGGTTCATGGCCGGTACCGCGCAAGGGGTGGGTAATTGAGTATGTGCTGCAAACAGAAAGCCCGCCAGGTTGGCGGGCTTGCGGGTATCAGCGTGAACTTAGCGCTTAGGGTTCAGCGTCAGGTGCACATGGCGGTTGACGTCCTTGTACAGCAGGTAGCTGAAGTTGCCAGGGCCGCCGGCGTAGCAGGCTTGTGGGCAGAAGGCGCGCAGCCACATGAAGTCACCGGCTTCCACTTCGACCCAGTCCTGGTTCAGGCGGTACACCGCCTTGCCTTCCAGCACATACAGGCCGTGTTCCATCACGTGGGTTTCAGCGAACGGGATAACGCCGCCCGGCTGGAAGGTGACGATGTTCACGTGCATGTCGTGGCGCATGTCGGCCATGTCGACGAAACGGGTGGTTTTCCAGCGGCCTTCGGTGCCTGGCATTTCGATGACGGTGGCGTTGTCGCGGTGGGTAACGAACGACTCCGGTACGTCCAGGCCTTCGACCTTCTGGTAGTGCTTGCGCAGCCAGTGGAAGGTGACGTTGGACTTGCTGTTGTTGCGCAGGCTCCACTCGGCGCCCGGGGCCAGGAAGGCGTAGCCGCCCGGTACCAGGGTGTGGTTTTTGCCTTCGACGGTGATGTCCAGTTCGCCTTCGACGATGAACACCACGGCTTCGGCATTCGGGTCCAGCTCAGGGCGCTCGCTGCCGCCTTCCGGGGCCAGTTCGACGATGTATTGCGAGAAGGTTTCGGCAAAGCCGGTCAGCGGGCGGGCGATGACCCACATGCGCATCTTGTCCCAGAACGGCAGGTGGCTGGTGACGATGTCACGCATCACGCCTTTAGGGATGACGGCATAGGCTTCGGTGAACATGGCACGGTCAGTCAGCAGCTCGGTTTGAGCCGGGTGCCCACCGTGGGGGGCGAAGTACGAATGGTTCGACATGGACGATCTCGACTTGTTGTTCTCTCCCCATGCCGTGAACCGCACCGGCCGGTGCGGCGCAGGGGATGTGGCGACAGGATAGGGTCGAGCGCATGCCATCCACAAATTAAATGTTGGAATACCCGGTATTTGATCGCTGAATGTCGACCTGGCGTCCAACGTGCTGCTCCGGCAACTGGTCGCCTTGGCCGAACAGCTTGTGGCGCAGGGTGCCCTCGGTGTAGCTCGACGGGTAGCGGCCACGGCGTTGCAGCTCGGGCACCAACAGCTCGACCACCTGGGCCAGGTCGTCCGGCTGCACGGCATACGTCAGGTTGAAACCGTCGATGCCGGTCTGGTCCAGCCAGCTTTCGAGCTGGTCGGCAACCTCGCTGGCTGAGCCGATCAGCACCGGCCCGCGACCACCCAGGCCAACAAACCCGGCAGCCTCGCGCACGGTCCAGCGGCGGTCGGGATCGGCGGCGGTGAAGGCGGCCAGGGCAGCGCGGCCGGCATCGTTTTCGACGTATTCGATCGGTGCATCGGGGTCCAGGCCGGCGAAGTCGATGCCGGTCCAGCCCGACAGCAGCGCCAGGGCTGCGTCCAGGTCGACATAGCGGCGGTACTCGGCGAAACGGGCTTCGGCTTCTTCCCGGGTAGGGGCGACGATCAGCAACGCCTGGGCATAGATCAGTACGTCCTCACGGCCACGCCCGGCGGCCTCGCTGGCTTGGCGGATGCCGTCGGCGTAACGGCGCAGCACCGTGGGTGTCGGCCCGCTGATGAACACGCACTCGGCGTGCCGGGCCGCGAACTGCTGGCCGCGCGCCGAGGCACCGGCCTGGAACAGCACCGGGGTGCGTTGCGGTGAAGGCTGGCACAGGTGCATGCCCGGCACCTGGAAGTGCTCGCCAGCATGGTTGATGGGGTGCACGCGGGTTGGCTCGATGTAGCGCCCGCTGTCGCGCTCCAGCAGCACGGCGTCGTCGTCCCAGCTCTTTTCCCACAGCTTGTACAGCACCTGCAGGTATTCCTCGGCCAGATCGTAGCGTTGGTCGTGGCCCAGTTGGCGGGCCAGGCCAAGGTTGCGTGCGGCGCTGTCGAGGTAGCCGGTGACGATGTTCCAGCCGACCCGGCCATTGCTCAGGTGGTCGAGCGTGGACATACGCCGGGCGAAAGGATAGGGGTGTTCGTAGGTCAGCGAGAAGGTAACGCCAAACCCCAGGTGTTCGGTAACCCCGGCCATGGCCGGCACCAGCAGCAGCGGGTCATTGACTGGCACCTGCACGCCGCCGCGCAGGGCGGCTTCGGGGCCGCCCTGGTACACGTCGTAAATGCCCAGCACATCAGCAATGAACAGGGCGTCGAACAGGCCGCGCTCCAGCAGGCGGGCCAGGTCGGTCCAGTAGCTCAGTCGGTTGAAGGCCACGCTGGTGTTGCGTGGATGGCGCCACAGCCCAGGGGACTGGTGGCTGGCGGCGTTCATGCTGAAGGCGTTGAAGCGGATCGTGCGGGGCATGGTGACTGCGCTCCACTCAAGGCAACACGGAAGCCGGGTAGACCGCATCGGCCACCTGCAGCTTGTGCGGGATCAGGCCCAGGCCCTGGAAGGTGTCGGCCAGTTTCTGTTGTTCGGCAACGATCTGCGGGGTGATGGCCACGGCGTTGTAGTTGCGGCGTTCGCTGGCCACTTCCAGCACGTTGGCGCTGATGCCCAGTTGTGGGGCCAGCAGTGCGGCAACTTCGGCAGGCTTGGCGTTGGCCCATTGGCTGACCTTGCCCAGTTCGGTGAAGAAGGTTTTCAGCAGCGCACGGTGCTGGTCGGCATAGCTGGCGGTGGACAGGTAGAAGGTGCGGTTGTTGGACAAACCGCTGCCGTCACGCAGGTTCTTCAGGCCTGGCTGGCTTTCGGCTGCGGCGAGGAACGGGTCCCACAGGGTCACGGCCTGGACACTACCCGATTGCAACGCCGCCACGGCATCGGCGGCATTGTTGACGTAGGCGGGGGTGATGTCGTTGTAGGTGAGGCCTGCCTGCTCCAGCGCCACGGCCAGCAGGTACTGGGCATTCCAGCCGCGGCCGGTGGCCACGCGCTTGCCTTTCAGGTCTTGCACGCCGGCCAGGTGATCCTGCTCGCGTACCACCAGGCCGATGCCGCGGGGGTAGGGCTGCTCAGCGGCCAGGTAGACCACGGGTTTGCCAGCGGCCTGGGCGAATACCGACGGGGCATCGGCCGCGTGGCCAAGGTCGATGGCGCCGGTGCTCAGGGCTTCGAGCAACTGCGGGCCGGCGGCGAATTCGTGCCAGCTGACCTTCACACCTTGCGGTGCCAGGGCCTTCTCCAGCGCGCCGCTGCCTTTGAGGATGTTGATGCTATTGAACTTCTGGTAGCCGATACGCAAGGTCCTGGCATCGTCGGCCAAGGCTTCGGACCAAGGCAGCAGGGCACTGGCGACGCTGGCCAGCAGGCCGCCGATCAGCAAGCGGCGCAGCGGGGAGAAAGCACGGGTTGGCATGGGGTTGCTCCTTGAAGCCGGGTGGAAAGCGATGGGCCCAGACTAAGGAGGTGGCGTTTGGCTTTCAATTTATATATTCCTGTTTGTTAGATTGTTTTGTTATTTTTATATCCTTTTGTTTTGTAATGGTCTGCATTTTTCGACATTTTTTTCACATTCGCTTGCTAGCATCCCGGCACACCCGAGGAGCCCTTACATGCCGCACATCCTGCGCAAGCGCAGCACCCGCATCGCCCTGACCGCCACCACCGGCCTGCTCACCGCCACGTTGGGCTTTTTTGCCTGGCAGAGCTTCTACCCGGTTCAGGCTGCCTCAGGCTGGGATGTCGAGGTATTGCACCGCGATGTGGCCAAGGCCGCCTCGCTGTTGCCGCAAGCGGATGGCAGCCTGCTGGTCAGCCGCGAGCTGGACGATGAGCGTGGCAGCATCCTCAAGATCACTGCAGCAGGGGACCGGGTGGTGGTGATCGACAACCTGTCCAAGCCCGATGGCATGGTCGCTGCACAGGGGGGTTGGGTGTTCAGCCAGGAAGGTGGCCAGGCACCTGTGAGCCTGGCCCGCGACGGCCAGGTAACGCACCTGTTCGAGGGTGAAAGCGTGCAAGGCCTGTGGAATGACGGCGACCATCTGTATGCCATTGAGGACCGCAAGGGCAACGGCCGTTTGATGCGCTACGACTGGAACAGCGGGCAGCTTGATGTGCTGCGTTCCGGCCTGACCGAGACTGAAGGCCTTACCCGTTGCAGCGACGGTCGCCTGCTTTACACCGAAAAGGCCAATGGCAAGGTTCGCGCCCTGTCCGACGATGGCAAGGACCCGGTGGTGGTGGATGACCTGCGTAACCCGACGTTCCTGTTCTGCGACCAGCGTGGCCTGTGGATCAGCGAAGACAATACCCACCGTGCGCGGCTGCTGCGGGTCGACCCTGATGGCGTCCAGCACACCGTGCTGACCTTCCTCAAGGCGCCGCAATCGATCGTGGCGGACGGCAAGGGCGGCTACCTGCTGGCCGAGGGCGGGCGTAACCGCGTGCTGCACCTGACCCCGCCCCTGGAGCGCAGCACCGCCCAGCGTGACTGACCCCGATCGCTACTCGACCAACAGCGTGCTTCCCTGCATGACCGCGCTCACGGATAATCCCCCTCATTCCAATAAACAGCCTGTGAGTGGGTATGAGTGATTCCGTAGTCGGCCTTGGCCAGCCTGAAACCGTAGGGGGGCGCAAAACGCGCAAGAACAACCCCGAAAAAACGCGCGAGGACATCCTCCAGGCGGCCATCAACGAGTTCGTCCAGCAAGGCCTGGCCGGCGCCCGCGTCGACGCCATCGCCGAGCGCACGGCCACCTCCAAGCGCATGATCTATTACTACTTCGGCAGCAAGGAGCAGCTGTACTGCGAGTGCCTGATCAAGCTGTACGGTGATATCCGCAAGACCGAGCAAAGCCTGGACCTGGAGTCGCTGCCGGCCGAGCAGGCGATCCGCAGGCTGGTGGAGTTCACCTTCGATCACCATGACCGCAACGTCGATTTCGTGCGGATCATCTGCACTGAAAACATTCACTATGGCGAGTACGTCAAGCAGTCACCGGCAATTCGCGAGATGAGCAGCCTGGTGCTCGAAGCGTTGGGCAACACCCTGCGCCGTGGTGTACAGGAAGGTGTATTCCGTGCAGGCATCGAGGTGATCGACCTGCACATGCTGATGAGCTCGTTCTGTTTTTATCGTGTATCGAACCGGCATACCTTTGGCGAGATCTTCCAGATCGACCTGTCTGATGATCAGGTCAAGCAGCGCCACAAAGCCATGATCTGTGACGCCGTGTTGCGCTATATCTGCGCCTGAGCACTGCTCACTCGCCCAGCCGTTGCTCGCGCGACGGCGGGTAGCCGAAGTACGCCGCATAGCACTTGCTGAAGTGCGACACCGAGACAAACCCGCAGGCCACCGCCACTTCCATCACCGACAGGTCGGAGTACTGCAACAGCCGACGGCTCTTGGTTATGCGCAGCTCCATGTAATAGCGCCGCGGCGAAGTACCCAGCTGGGCCTGGAACAGGCGGTCGATCTGCCGGCGCGAGCGGCCGCTGTAGGCTGCCAATTGGTCGAGGCTGAGGGTTTCCTCGAGGTTGTTCTCCATCAGCTCGACGATGGTGCGCAGGTGCAGGCTCATGGACTTCTTCGCCCCTGGGCCTACCTGGCGGTAGCGGGCCCCGGAGAACGACAGAATTTCCTCCACGCCTTCGGCCAACCCGTCACCATACAGCCGCCGCACCAGGCCCAGCATCAGCTCCATCGCGCCATTGGGGCTGGCGGCGCTGAGGCGGTCACGGTCGAGGGTGAAACTGGCCGGCGTGATGCGTGTTTGCGGGCTGCGCTCGGACAGGCTGGCGCGCTGCTCGGGGTGGATACTGCAACCGTAGTCGTCCAGCACCCCGGCGCGGCCAAGGAACCAGGCGCCGTTCCACAAACCGCCCAGGGCCATGCCGTGGACGGCGCAGTCGTCCAGCAGGCGGTCGAGTTCCGGGTACTTCAGTGGGGTGCGCAAACCGCCGCAGATGACCAGCAGGTCCAGCTCCTTCAACGCTTCGGCAGACAGCTCGGTGGCCACCAGCTCCAGCCCAAGGTCACTGAGCACGCGATCGCCGTGCATTGACAACGGGGTGAACTGGAAGCTGTCGGCGCGCAGCAGGTTGGCGGTGACCAGTACGTCCATGGCCACGGTAAAACTGGCCATGGAGAAATGTTCGAGCAGGACGAAATCGACGCGATAAGGTGCCTGGGCGTTGGCGCTGGTGGATTTCAGCCGCAGCATGTTGCTGGTGCTGGTCTTCTTGCTGAACTGACGTGGCGTGGGCACTCTGGTCTCCGCTTCCTGGCTGGCCCGCAGAGTGTGGCGGCTGGCCGGGGGAAAGACAATCTTCCCGGTGGGCGTGTCGTATTTCAGGTCGTGTTCAGGCAACCTGCGTGGTTTGATGCTTTACCCCCTGTGACTGAGGACGCCCTTGATGAAATACGCCATTGCCCTGTTGCTCAGCCTGTTGCCGCTGCTGGCCAATGCCCTGGAACCGGGAGGGAAACTGGCCCCGTGGACGCTGCTCGACCAGCACGACCAGGCCTACAGCCTGAGTGCCGACACGCACATTTTGCTGGTAGCCCGCGACATGGACGGCGCAAAACTGGTCAAGGCGGCGCTGGCTGCGCAGCCCAAGGGCTACCTTGAGGCGCGTGATGCCGTGTTCGTTGCCGATATCCAGCGCATGCCGGCGCTGATCAGCAAGCTGTTCGCGATCCCTGCAATGCGCGATTACACTTACCGAGTGCTGCTCGACCGTGACGGGCGTGTCGCCGGCCGTTATCCAGGGCAGGATGGCCAGGTGCAGTGGTTGCAGGTCGAGCAGGGCGTGTTGGTGAGCCAGCGGGCGTTCACCGATGCGGCGGCGTTGAAGGCGGCGCTGGGGAGCGCCCGGCAGCGTTGAGAGCCAAGCAGTTGGCCAAATCAATCTGAACCCTCAGCGCTGGCAGTAACCCAACCCAATACATGTCAAATGGGAGAGCGCTCATGGAAATCGGAACGGTCTGGATCATTATTGCGGCCTTGGTCATCCTGCTGGAAATCTGGGCCATCTGGCACATCATCGGCAGTGACCGGCGCGCCGAGCGCAAGATGCTGTGGATCATCTTCGTGGTCTATGCACCGTTCCCCGGGTTGCTGTTCTGGGCCTGGCGCGGGCCTCGGGCAGTGAAGGGCAGGGCTGTACTGCAGGAAAAATGACAGTACAGGCGCGGGCGTTCCCCGCGCTTGACCTCGAGTTAACTCAAGGTCCGATACTTCGTCACTCATTCATCTGAACGAGGGCGTGTCGTGACCAATCCAACTGCATTTCAGCTGAGCAACCCCGAAGGGCTGTACGACCCGGCTGGCAATGCCTACTCCCATGTCGCCGAGGTGCGCGCCGGCAGCCGGCTGCTGTACATCGCCGGTCAGGGCGGGGAAGGCAGTGATGGCCAGCTGTCGCCAGTGTTCGCAGAACAAGCGCGCCAGGCGCTGGCCAACCTGGAACTGGCCCTGGCTTCCAAGGGCGCCAGTCTGGCTCAGGTATTCAAGCTGACCTTGCTGATTGTCGAGCACTCCGAGGAGCGCCTGCGGCAGTGGGTGTCCGAGGCTGACCGCGCCTGGGGCCCACACATGAAACCGACCTGCACGCTGATCCCGGTACCCCGCCTGGCGCTGGACGGCATGCTGGTGGAAATCGAGGCAATCGCCGCGATGGGGTAAAGGGCCAGATACCCTGTGGTGGCAACTGCCTTGCTCAACTTCTAAAAGCTGGCGCGATCCCTGTGGGAGCGGGCGCGCCCGCGAACACCGGCAAAGCCGGTGCCATCCACCGCGTCGCCTGCTTCGCGGCGGTTCGACGCCTCGACACGCCCGCGCCCACAGGGATTGCGCAAGCTTTGGGTTAACGCGGTAGCTGTGGGAGCTTCAGCCAGTCGCAGATGTATCTTGGGGAAGTCGCTTGTATATCGGCGCCAGTCCTGACTACATTGCCGCTATAACAACAAACTCCCCTCAGAGGTGACCACACCATGAGCACCGGCAGCACCACGCTTACCGATCATAAGGCCAAGGCCTCGCTCTGGCCTGCACTCTTCAGCCTGATAGCCTTTGCCGCCAACTCGGTGTTCTGCCGGCTGGCGTTGAAGGACGGCGCCATCGATCCGGCCTCGTTCACCGTGGTGCGCCTGGCCAGTGGTGCATTGTTCCTGCTGCTGTTGATCCGCCTGCGCAACCCCGCGCTGGCCATGGGCGGCAGCTGGCGTGGTGGCCTGGCGCTGTTCCTGTACGCATTCCTGTTCTCTGCGGCGTACCTGCAATTGGGCGCAGGGGCCGGTGCCCTGCTGCTATTCGGTGCGGTACAGATCACCATGTTCGGCTTTGCCTGGTACAAGGGTGAACGCATCACCGCCCGCATGCTGCTGGGCATGCTGATCGCCTTTGCCGGGCTGCTGGTGCTGTTGTTGCCTGGTGCAGCCGCACCACCCTTGGCCAGTGCCTTGCTGATGGCCCTGTCTGGCATGGCGTGGGGTGTTTACACATTGCTAGGCAAAGGTTCGCCCAGGCCAGTGGCGGATACCGCCGGCAATTTTGCCCGTAGCCTGCCTTGCCTGGTACTGCTGCTACCGATGCTGATGCTGGGCACTGGCCCACACCTTACCTCGCTTGGCGTGTTGTATGCCTTGGGGTCCGGCGTGCTGGCTTCTGGCGCGGGTTACGCAGTATGGTATGGCGTGGTCAGGCAAGTCAGCGCGCAGCAGGCTGCGACCATGCAGCTCAGTGTGCCGGTGATTGCCGCACTGGGCGGTGTGGCCTTGATTGGTGAGCCTTTGTCGTTGCGCTTGCTGATCGCGTGCGTGGTGGTGCTTGGCGGTATTGCCCTGGCGCTGCTACCACGGCGCTAGAAGAAGCTGCGCTGTGCCTTGAGTGTGACCACGCTGTCGCAATAGGTGTTGAAACCCGAATACGCATCGCAACCGCCGCCACTGAGGTTGGAGTTGCTGTAGATCAGGTTCAGGTCGATGCCAAGCCAGGGCCGTGACAGCTCCAGCGACCAATCGGAAAAGGCATTCACCTGGCTGCCATCGCCAATGGTGAACGGCGTGCCCAGCTGGTGATGGGCAAGCTTTACGGTCAGGTCGACATCGAACAGCGGCAGCTGGCCAAAGTCGGCGAACAGGGTGCTGGTGCGGTTGTCGGGGTTATCGCGCAACGCGCCGCCGAAGCGGCTGCCCAGCACCGAGATGCCACCGTACAGGGCATAACTGTCGGGGCCTGCAATATTCGGCTGACTGTAATGGATCAACCCCACCTCGTAGCCCAGGCTGCTGTCGAAATGGTGCTTGTAGCCCAGGTAGCTGTCCAGGCGCAGGGTCGAGTTGGGGGTAACGCCCATGCTGGGTGCGTACTGGCCCAGGTACCAGCCACTGGGGTGGCTGAAGTCCAGCCCACCATGGAAGGCGCCGACCGCACTGGGTGAGATAAGGCCTTGGGCCATGGTGCGCGAAGGCGTGGTGCCGAGCGTGAAGTCGAAGCTGCCCAGTTCGCGTTTGATCTGCTGGGCCAGTAGCATAGGGCTGAACAGCAGTGCAGCGCTCAGCAACAGAAAGGGCCTGGTCAAGGTGTGCGTCCTGCAAGGCTTGCGATTGAGCGGTAGAGCATACCCGTGTGGGTAAAGGGAGGGAACCGCTGCCTGCGCCACTCAGCCTTTGGTCGAACGGTCTGCGTCGGCGGCTTCGGTGACCACTGGAAGGTTGCCTGCACGCTGGATCACCCGCCGTTGCTGCTCATAGTCGTCCAGGGAAAGGCCACGGCGCTGCAACGCTTCCAGCTGCAGCTGACGGGTTTCTTCGGCGGTAAACGGGCGCAGCTCAGGGTGGCTGGCACAGCCGCTGATGACAGCGATGGCGAAAACGGCAAAGGTGGCGGTCAGCAGGCGGGCCAGGGTGTTCATCGGGGTAGCTCCAGGGGCCGGGGTCTTGGGCGGCGAGTTGATGGAGCAAGGTTATTCGGCCAAGGCGCCTAGCAGAAATTGCCTGCTTCGATAGTGACTATCGATGAACTGGGCTGGGTGTACTGGATATTGCGTTTGGGTGCACAGGGGCGTGAAGGTGGGCTACTGCCCCAGCATCTGCCTGACCAGCCACTGCCCCGCCGGCCCTAACGCCCGCCGGCTCGACCAGGCCACATCCATATCCACCCGGCGCGGGTAACCCGGTATCTGCAACTCCACCAGCTCGTGCCCGAACCGTGCCACAAGCGCCCTGGGCAGTTCCGCCCAGCCAAACCCGCGCACGGCGAACTCCAGCAGGGTGAGGTAGTCCGGCGCCGACCAGGCCTGGCCGCGGCCCTGGTGCAGGCTGGGGGCATAGGTCTTGATGTACAGCTGCCGCGCGTTTTCCAGGTGGTGCGCTTGCACCTTTTCAAGGCCCGCCAGTGGGTGCCCGCTGGCCACGTACACAGCAAACTCCGCCTGCTCGGGCAAGCGCGCCACGGCAACGTCGGCGGGGTAGCGCGGCTGTGTCGCAAGAATGCCGATATGTGCCAGGCCCTGCTGGATCAACTCGATCACATCGGCATCTTCCGAAGGGCCGCAGCGCAATTCGGTATGCGGGTAGTGCTGGTCGAACCGGGCCATCACCGCGCCCTGGAAGGTGACGCTGTAGCTGTCCGACATCACTACCGAGACCAGCGGCTCGACATTTTCAGCCAGCCGCACCGCCAGGGCATCGAGCTGGGCGCTGGCATCGAGAATTGCTTCGACATGGCTCAGTACCTGGCGGCCAGCCTCGTTCAGCGTGGGGTGGCGGCCGCCACGGTCGAACAGCGGGCAGCCTATGTCAGCCTCGAAGTTGGCGATGGCGATGCTGACAGTGGACTGGCTTTTGCGCAATTTGCGCGCCGCAGCAGAGAACGAACCCAGCGATGCGGCTTCGACAAAGGCAACCAGAGCTTCAGGTGAGTAGCGCATGGTATTGATAAAACCGATGATAGCGAAGTGGTAAGTATCGGTTTCGTCAAAGAAAATAGGAAGCACGACTTACGCAACGAATGGAATTTGCAATGAAAACGGTCCGGCTGATGAAGGGACGATGGAACATCGGAAAAGCGGGTTGGCGGCAATGATCGGGCGATGCAGCCGGAGCCCGCTAATCGATGGGCTAGGAATCAGCTCTGGCGGGTTGTCTGGCGTCGGCATCTGAAGCACTGCTGGTATACCTCGAAAGGTCAAAACCTTGCGTGCGGATCGCAGAGGCCTTGCCTGCCAGCAAGTCTGCCAGCAGTCGGCCAGACCCACAGGACATGGTCCAGCCCAATGTGCCATGCCCGATGTTGAGGAAAAGGTTCTTGTACCGTGTGGCGCCGATGATGGGGGTACCGTCAGGCGTGGCCGGCCTCAGACCGGTCCAGAATGTGGCGTGCTCAAGGTCTCCTCCACCAGCGAAGAGATCGTTTGTGACCATTTCCAGGGTTTCTCGGCGCAACGGGTTCAGCGATAGGTCGTGGCCCATCAGTTCAGCCATACCACCGACACGAATGCGCTTGTCGAAGCGGGTAATGGCCACTTTGTAAGTTTCGTCGAGGATGGTCGAGTTGGGCGCGCGCTCCGGCTCGATGATCGGGATGGTCAGCGAGTAGCCTTTGAGCGGGTAGATGGGTGCCTGGACGCCTAGAGGTTTGAGCATCTGCGGGCTGTAGCTGCCCAGTGCGACGACATACTTATCCGCCGTCTCGAGCTTGCCGTTGATACGTACACCGATAATGCTATCACCGGCGAACTCGATACCCTCGATCTGCTGCTTGAAGCGGAACTCGACGCCGAGGCCTTCGGCAAGCCTGGCCAGCTTGCTGGTAAACATCTGGCAATCGCCAGTCTGATCATTGGGTAAGCGCAATGCGCCGCTTAGCTTATGCTTGACGTGTTCCAGTGCCGGCTCAGCCTGACCGATGCTGTCGCGGTCTAACAGTTCATAAGGTACACCGGAGCGTTCCAGTACAGCGATGTCCTTGGCAGCGTTATCGAACTGCGCCTGTGTACGGAACAGTTGCATGGTCCCCAGTTGACGGGATTCGTAATCGATCCCGGTCTCGATGCGCAGCTCATCCAGGCAGTCGCGGCTGTATTCGGAGAGCCGAACCATACGTTCCTTGTTCACCGCGTACCGTGCGGCCGTGCAGTTCTTCACCATCTGCGCCATCCACAGGTACTGGTCGACATTGGTCGTGGGCTTGATAGCCAGAGGCGCGTGCCGCTCGAACAGCCACTTCATGGCTTTCAGCGGTACGCCAGGCGCCGCCCAGGGGGAAGCGTAGCCGGGCGATATCTGCCCGGCATTGGCATAGCTCGTTTCCAGGGCAGGCCCTGGCTGCCGATCAATGACCGTGACTTCAAATCCTTCACGGGCCAGGTAATAAGCACTGACGGTGCCGATGACGCCGCTTCCCAGAACCAATACACGCATTGCATTTCTCCTGCAGCATCAAAGCTTTACCCCTGGAACGCGCTGCCGCGGCACCCGCGCCCAGGGTTTATCCGATGGATCAGTTGGCTTCCCGCACGGCACTGAGGAATGCGCGGGTGCGCTCCTGCTGGGGATGGTTGAATAGCTCATCTGGGGTCCCTTGCTCGTGAATCCTGCCCTGGTGGAAGAAGCAGACACGATCGGCGAACTCCCGTGCGAAGCCCATTTGATGGGTCACCATCAGCATGGTCAGGTTGTGCTCCTCCCCCAGTTCACGAATGACGTTGAGTACTTCGCCGCACAACTCGGGGTCGAGGGCAGAGGTCACCTCGTCGAACAGCATCACCTTTGGCCGCATGGCCAATGCCCGGGCCATTGCAACCCGCTGCTGTTGGCCGCCGCTCAGCTGGGATGGGTAATTGTCCATCTTGTTACCCAGGCCGACTTTTTCCAGCAGGGTGGCGGCGCGCTCCCGTGCTTCGGCCGCAGGGATCGCCAGCACCTGCACTTGCGCCTCTATCACGTTCTGCAGAGCAGACATGTGCGGGAAGAGGTTGAAGCTCTGGAACACCATGCCAATCTTCCCGCGCACTTTGCGAACGTGGGCGCTGCTGGGAGCAATGCGCTCGCCACGCTTGTTGAGCATGTAGTTGAGCGGATCTCCTTCGATGATGATCTCGCCCTCATCGATGGTTTCGAGGGTCATCAACGCCCGCAGCAATGTCGACTTGCCTGACCCGCTCGGGCCGATGATTGCTACTTTCTCGGCCGGCTTGACCGCCAGATTGAGGTCATTCAGGACGGTGATATTGCCGTAGCGTTTGGTCACATTGCGCATCTCGACGATGGCTGTGGCTGGCGTGATGACCGGTACACCACGCAGTTGCTCGCTCTGTGTCATGGCGCCGTTGCTCTTGATAGCTGCTGAAAAATCCGACTGCTGGGAAGTCGAGCGGGAAATATTCATTGTCATTTTTGGCTCTCCAGACGGGATTCAACCTTACGAACGCCCACCGCGAGTACGATGGAAATGATCAGGAAAAATGCGCCCACCATGGTGATGGGTTCCAGGAACCGGAAGCTTTCGGAGCCCAGGTTCTTGGCTTTGAGCATGATTTCCACAACAGTGATTGCAGAGAGCACCGGCGTTTCCTTGAGCATCGCGATGAGATAATTGCCCATCGGTGGAAGGATCGGTTTGAGGGCCTGCGGAATAATGATCCGGCGGTAGGCTGCTGATGCCTTCATGTTCAGGGCGGTTACCGCTTCCCACTGCCCTCTGGGCACACTTTCCAAGCCTCCCCGGTACACCTCCGCCAAGTAGCAGGCGTAGTGGAGACCGAGACCGATCAGGCCTGCCTGCATTGCAGAAAGGTTGATCGAGAACGTCGGGAACACGTAGAAAATGAAGTAGATCTGTATGAGCAGAGGCGTGCTGCGCATGAACTCGATGAACAAACTGGCCGACCACGACAGCGTCTTGATGTGGCTGCGCCTTGCCAGCGCAAGAACCAAACCCACCACTACAGCGATGCCAAATGCGATCACCGTGATTTGCAATGTTTTCACCGAGGCCAACAACAGGTCCGGAAGAATCTCCCAGGCATAATCCCAATCGAATATTTTCATCGCAGGCTACCCCCCATACGACCAAGTTGTACACGCCTCTCGACTCTGCGCATGGCTAGGCTGATGCACTGGGCCATAATGAAGTAGAGCAGCAGCGTCAACGCGTAAACTTTCACTGTCTCGAATGTGTACTGGTCGAGTTGTTTAGCGCGGAAGGACAAGTCGGCCAAGGTGATCAACGAGAGCAGTGAGGTGTTTTTAAGTAGCTCAATCAGCAAGTTCGTGCCCGGCGGGATTGCCGCGACCATGGCCTGGGGTAAAATGATTCTGCGAAATTGTGAAAAACGTCCGAAGTTCAAAGCCGTGCAGGCTTCATATTGCCCTTTGGGAATTGCCTTGAATGCCCCTCGCATGATCTCTGCGCCATAGGCGCCTATATGCAAGCCCATACCAAGTACTGCGACTTGATACGGTGTCAGTTCGATATTGAATGGCGGCAGGGGTAATACGAAGAACAGCCAGAATAATTGCACCAGCAGCGATGACCCTCTGAACACTTCCACGTAGCAGATGCTGAACCAGCGAACCGGCTGCCATGTGGCGCGGCGCCCGAGTTCTGCAAGGATTGCGGCCGGAATGGCCAGTAAGGTGCTCAATACCGTGATCTGGATGGTGATCCAGGCTCCCTGCATGAGCAGTGGCATAAGTTCGCCCATAGCGCTTCTCCAGGACTGCGGAAAGCCACCACAAAGAGGAGTGGCCTCCCGGGTTCAAGACGTCAGGTTCTGCCGCACACTTCGGCGGCGGTCTTGTCTGGAATATTGGTTTCATCGAAGCCGAATTGGCTCACGGTTTTGCGATGCTCTTCACTGCCTAGCCACTTTTTCAGTTCGGCGTTGACAGCGTCACGTAAGGCCGTGTCATCGGGTCGGAAGGCAAGGGCGCCATAGTTGATATGGTCTGGGCTGTCTTGGAAGTCTTGGACTGCTTCAACTTTATCCCCGCCTTTGGCTGCAATCCCCTTGATCGTCAGCCGGGTGCTGACGGCTGCGTCGGCGCGGCCAGCCAGAATCGCCTGCAACTGAGCTGTGGCATCTGGCACCTGGAGGATCTGATCGTCATTGATCCCGGCATCACGGGCGTATTTGGTGTAGACCGATCCTGCGAGCATGGCCAGTTTGGCGTCTGGGTTTTTCGCCACGTCTGCATAGCTGCGCAGATTTTTCGGATTGCCCGGTGCGACAAGGAAAGTGTCGGTGATCTTGGACAGCGGATCGCTGAAGATTACCTGCTTGCAGCGCGCCGGGGTGATGTACATCCCTGCTGCGATGACGTCGAAACGCTTGGCTGTGAGCCCCGGAATGAGCGCCCCCCATTCAGTCAGTACGCCAGTAGCCTCTTTGACGCCGAGCCGTTTGAAGATCGCCTTGGCGATCTCTGGCGATTCTCCGGTCACCACACCATCTGGTGTGGCGAAGGCGAAGGGAGCCTCACTGGCGTAACCCACCCTGACTGTACCTTTCTCGGTCAGCGATTCGAGTGTCGTCGCTTGGGACGTCAGGGGCGTAGCAGCAACCAGGAACGCGGTCAGGACTGCTGCAGTGATACCGTTTTTTCTTGTATTTGTACTACTCATCGCATAACTCCTTTTGTGATCCGTATACGGCATAGGAGGCAGTATTTGAGTGTCGGTAAAGGTCGACCTGCGCTGGGTCGACGATCTAAAAAAGCCAGTGCCAGAGGCATCGGCGGCGTTGTCCGGACGCAATTCGAGAATACCCAAACGATTAGAAATCAGTAATGCTCTAGGGCATTAGCCGTTTGTCGGCGTCAAACAACCATAAAAATAAAGTCGAGGTGAGTTCATGCTGGAAGAGTGGCGGGCAGCGTTGCAGCATGCTGAAGAGGGTGAGTCGAAGTACAAGACCCTGGTAAGGACCATTGCCGACGATATCGAGCAAGGGCGATTGGCGGAGTTGCAACGGTTGCCATCCCAGCGCCAGGTAGCCCATGCCTTGGGCATCAGTGGCCAGACCGTTACCAACGCTTACCAGGAACTGGAGCGCCTGGGATTGCTACGGTGTGAAGTCGGGCGCGGTAGCCATGTCTCCAAGCGCGTGACGAAACACATCACCACCTACATTCTCGATGAAGACCAACCCGCGATTGCCGATCTTTCGACGGCAACGCTGATGCGTACAACCGAGCATGAACGTTATTGGCGGGCGTTGTGCGAACGAATGAGTCAGGAGCAGGAGCAGCCCTGGTTGCGTGCCTCCCGCCCCATCGCCGGAGCCCAGTCGCATCGAGAAATTGCCAGTGCCTGGATAGGCAGTCATGGTCTGAAAGTAGAGCCGGGCCGAGTGATGATCACCAATGGCGCGACACATGCGTTGCACATAGCACTGACCTCAATTACGGGCCATGGTGACCTGGTCGCCTGCGAGAACCTGACAGATCACGGGATCATCGGCAGTGCACAGGTGGTTGGATTCAGTCTCAAAGGGCTCGACACTGACGCGTACGGTATCAAACCCGAGGACTTCGATGATTTGTGCTGTAACGACCGCGTCACGGCGTTGGTGTGCACGCCCAACCTCAACAACCCGACCAGCAGCATCATGCCTGACGCGCGGCGCCGCGAGATTGCCGAGATCGCGGGCAATCATGGTGTTTTTATCATAGAGGACGATGTTTACGGCCCGTTGCTGGGTGCTGGAAGCTACGTACCCATCAGTCAGTATTTGCCGGATCTTTCGTTCTACTGCACCAGCCTGACCAAATCCGTGATGACCTCGCTTCGCGTTGGATTCCTGGTTCCTCCCAAGCGAGCTGCAGCCAGGGCTGAAACGGTATTGCGTCTGACCAGTTGGATGACCAACCCGATCATGTCGGAAGTGGCGGCGCGCTGGTTACGCGACGGTACGGCCGAGGCGCTGACCAGGGTGCAGCGCCAATTGATCGAGGCGCGTCAGGCGCTGGTGAGTGCCTACCTCAAGGAATACATCCTGGCTCATCACCCTCGTGCATTGATCGCATGGCTCCGAGTGCCCCCGTACTGGGGAATGCAGGCCTTGGTGAGCCGATTACGCGAACTCGGTATTGCAGTGACTTCCTCCGAACCGTTTACCGTACCGGGGGGAAAGCCGCCGCAGGCGATCCGAATTTCTATTGGTGCCGAGTACGACGACGTTCAGATGAAGCGGACGCTCGAGCTGATCTCGGGCACATTTGCTTCGGTTGCCTGAGCCCTATGACAAAGCAAGTTCCGCATCGATTATTCGGCGCCTGACCTGGTCAGGTGCAGCTTTTTCCGGTGTTGCATCATTACTGTGCGCGCCCCAACAAATCGCGTCTGTAAAAAATGTTCTAGGGCAATGAGGGGCAATTGAACGCTCGGTAAGCTGAGCCCGTATCCAGAAATAAACCTCGCGTTGTTGAATGACACCATTGTTGCTCTCGGATTGGAGAGCGTGAGTTTAAATGATCCGAGGCAGTGTGTTGTTAATCAGCAGGCGGCGTGTAAGTGTTGTGCCTGTTATGTGTTTCTTGAGGTGACGTGATTTCCATATAAAAAAGGAGATGCGCAATGCCAGATTCAGTGATCAATTTGCCGTTTTCATTAAAGGAATATGATGAACGCCTGGCCAAAGTCAGAACTTCCATGCAGCAAAAAGGTATCGAGCTGCTGGTCGTCACTGATCCTTCCAACATGGCCTGGTTGACCGGGTATGATGGTTGGTCGTTCTATACCCATCAATGCGTGCTGGTAGCACTTGATGGCGAGCCGGTCTGGTATGGCCGGGTTCAGGACTCCAACGGCGCCAAGCGCACGGTGTACTTGCAACTCGACAATATCATTCCTTATCCGGATATCTACGTTCAGACGCCTGAGCGCCACCCGATGGACTACCTGTGCAAGGAAGTCATCATTCCGCGTGGCTGGTCGAACTTGCGCATCGGCGTGGAAATGGATAACTACTATTTCAGCGCCGCTGCTTACCAGTCGTTAATCAAGCACTTGCCCAATGCCACCTTCAGTGATGCCGAGGGACTGGTGAACTGGCAGCGGGCAGTCAAGTCGCCGCAGGAAATCGTGTACATGCGCCGCGCTGCGCGCATTGTCGAGAACATGCACAACCGCATTCTGGAGGTCGTCGAACCAGGTATCCGCAAGAACGATCTGGTGGCCGAGATTTACCACACAGCCATCGCTGGTACGCCAGAGCACGGCGGCGATTATCCAGCCATCGTGCCCATGCTGCCGACCGGACCTGATGCCAGTGCTGCTCACCTTACCTGGGACGACACGCGCTTCGAGCGAGGGGCGGGCACTTTCTTCGAGATCGCCGGTTGCCACCGCCGGTATCACTGCCCGATGTCACGCACGATCTACCTGGGCAAGCCGCCGAAGCACTTCCTTGAAGCTGAGCAGGCCGTCGTTGAGGGTATCCATGCCGGGCTGGAAGCTGCTCGCCCAGGCAACACCACCGGGGATATCGCCCGGGCATTCTTCAAGGTGCTGGAAAAATTCGGCATCCACAAGGACTCGCGTTGCGGCTACCCCATCGGTATCAGTTATCCGCCGGATTGGGGCGAGCGCACCATGAGCTTGCGTCCGACCGATACCAGTGTGCTCCAGCCCGGCATGACGTTCCACTTCATGCCTGGATTGTGGATGGACGACTGGGGCCTGGAGATCACCGAAAGCATCCTGATCACCGACACCGGGGTTGAAACCCTGGCCAACGTACCGCGCAAACTCTTCGTCAAAGACTGATGACCGCAGCGTCATGGCCTCCATGCTTTTCAGTGCGGAGGCTTTGGCGATGCTTCCTAACCGTGGTTCCCGATGGGAACAGTATTCTTTGCAGGTTATACCCATGAATCAGATGGCTTCCCACCCGATCTCCCTCGACTGGATCGAACGCCTGGTTTCGATCGACACCGTCAGCCGAAATTCCAATCTGGGGCTGATTGAGTTGGTGCGCGACGAACTGGCCAAGCTCGGTGTTCAGTCCGTGCTCACTCACCACTCGACAGGCAAATGGGCCAACCTGTTCGCCACCATCCCCAGTGTAACCGGTCAGACCACCGGCGGAGTCGTGCTGTCCGGCCATACCGATGTGGTGCCGGTAGACGGCCAGGACTGGGCGACCGACCCCTTCAAGCCGGTAATCATCGACGGCAAGATGTATGGCCGCGGCACCTGCGACATGAAAGGCTTCATCGGCGCATCGCTGGCCCTTGTGCCGCAGATGCAGGCTGCGCAGTTGCAAAAGCCGATTCACTTGGCGCTTTCTTTTGATGAGGAGGTGACCTGCCTTGGGGCGCCGATCATGATTGAAGAACTGATGCGACGCGGTGTGAATCCTGATGGCTGTATTGTCGGTGAGCCGACCGGCATGCGCCCGATCGTTGCCCACAAAGGCATCAATGCCTATGAATGCTGTGTTCACGGCCATGCGGCGCATTCATCGTTGACGCCTCACGGATTGAATGCCATCGAGTATGCCGCACGGCTGATCTGTTACATCCGTGACATGGCCGATGAGTTCAAGCAGAAGGGGCCGTTCGATCAGCTCTATGACGTGCCATTCACCACGGCTCAGGCCAGCACGATCGTGGGTGGCAACGCGATGAATACCGTGCCGGCGCTGTGCAAGTTCCAGTTCGAATTCCGCAACCTGCCAACCATGAACCCGAAGCCTATCTTCGAGCGCATTCAACGTTATGCCAACGAAGTGCTGTTGCCGCAGATGCAGAAAGAGCATGCCAGTGGCGCCATCGACTTCACCCTTATCTCTGATGCTCCGGGTCTAGACGCGTCGGAGCAGGCTGCGATCACTCAGCTAGTGCGAGCACTGACCGGTGATGACGAAAAGCGCAAGGTGGCTTACGGCACCGAGGCTGGACAGTTCCAGGAGGCAGGTATTCCGAGTGTCATTTGTGGGCCGGGTGACATCATGCAGGCGCACAAGGCCAACGAGTTCGTGACGCTGGAACAGATTGGTCAGTGTGAGGCATTCATCCAGAAGGTCATTCGTAGTCTTGAGCAATAGGCCACCCACCGGGGCCTGCCCCATTGCGTCCCGCAAGGCGCATGGTTAGCCGAGTCTTGTGGAGACGGGTTTGCCTGCGAAGCAACCGTTGCGGCGTCAGGCTTGGCCTTTCCCCTGACACTGGTATCAGTGAGTGCGTTGCTTGCTGTCGATCGAGTGAAAGGTGTTTTTGCAGTATAAAGACCAAACGTAAAGCAATAGCCAAAAACAGTTGACGAATGCGTTTGTTCGTGTGATTTTACATTTCATATGATCGCTGGTGTCGATGGCGTGACCGAGAGGCTGGGTGTGGCATGCCCAGCCTGCAGGCAGGTCGGCTAAGGGTCATCTAGCCCTGGTGGACGGGTTCAGCCCTGAAACCATTGACCAAGACAGGAAAGTGCTATGAACGATAAAAACTACCAAGAAATCATGGAGCAGGATCGCGCGTCGGTACTGCACCCTTTCACTCAGCTCAAAGACTTGGCCACCGGTAAGATCGACCCCACCGTGATCGTCGATGCCAAAGGCATCCGCGTGACCGACTCCACCGGCCGTGAGTACATCGACAGCTTTGCCGGTCTGTACTGCATGAACCTGGGTTATGGCCGTACCGAAATCGCCGATGCGATTTCCGAGCAGGCACACAAGCTGGGCTTCTTCCACACTTACGCCGGCCACACCACCGATCAGCTGGCTCGCCTGTCGTCGCGTCTGGTCAAGATGGCACCTGGCAAGATGAGCAAGGTGTTCTATGGCCAGTCCGGTTCGGACGCCAACGAAACCCAGGCCAAGCTGGTGTGGTACTACAACAACTTGCGCGGCAAGCCGAACAAGAAGAAGATCATTGCCCGTGAGCGCGCCTACCACGGCAGCTCGATCATCTCCGGCTCGATGACCGGCATGAGCTTCTACCACAACAACATGGACCTGCCGCTGCCGATCATCCTGCGCACTGGCGTTCCTCACTACTACTGGGGTTCCAACCCAGGCGAAACCGAAGAGCAGTTCTCTGCTCGCCGCGCAGCTGAACTCGAAGAACTGATCCTCAAAGAAGGTGCAGATACCATCGGCGCCCTGATTGGTGAGCCGGTGCTGGGTTCGGGTGGTATCGTGCCGCCGCCGAAGGGTTACTGGACCGAGATCAAGCGTGTGCTGGACAAGTACGACATCCTGCTGATCGCTGACGAAGTGGTGTGCGGCTTCGGTCGTACCGGCAAGATGTTCGGCTGCGACCACTTCGGTCTTGAGCCAGACCTGATCACTTGCGCCAAAGGCCTGACCTCTGCCTACTTCCCGTTGTCGGCCGTGATCGTCAGCGAGAAGGTGTACAAGGTCTTCGAAGACGGCGCAGACAAAGTGGGCCCGTTCTCGCACGGATACACCTACTCGGGCCACCCTATCGGCCTTGCCACTGCCAACGCGGTGCTGGACATCATCGAGCGGGAAAACATCCCGGAGCATGCTGAGAAGGTTGGTGCCTACTTCCTGCAGAGCCTGCAAGAAACCTTCGGCAACTGCCCGATCGTCGGCGAGGTCCGCGGTATCGGTCTGCTGGCTGCACTGGAGTTTGTAGCCGACCTTGAGAAGAAGGTCCGCTTCGATGCATCGCTGAAGGTGGGTGCCCGCATTTCCCAGGCTGCCCGTGATCGCAACCTGATCGCCCGTGCAATGCCGCATGGCGATATCCTAGGCTTCTCGCCACCCCTGACCATCACCATCGACGAGGTCAACGAAATCGTCGAGCTGACCCGTCAGGCAGTAGAGCAGGTTGTCGGCGAGCTGCGTGCTGAAGGCGTGATCGCTTAAGCGGGTAGTCCGAACAAGAGGCGCCAGGTTTGAAGCCTGGCGCCTTTTTTGCGTTCAGGCCCATGCGTTAGTCATGCCTCCCGCTGTTCCTTGAGGAACTCCTCAATCTCCAGCAACAGCCCTTCGGAGAAATTCTTCGCTGGCATTTCAGCTATCGACACTTGTGTGGCAGTCCCTTGCAGGCCGGTGACCTGCCAAACCCTGTCCATGAGGATGGCGCGCAGGTGATTGTGGTCTCGGGCCCGCAGACGCACCAGCAGGTCGAGGTCACCGGTGACCAGCAGCACGTCCTGCACCTCGGGGATCTTCCACATCTGGCTCATCACGTCACCGATGTCGTAACCGGGGGTGGCTACCACCGACAGGAAAACAGTCAGTGGGTAACCCATTGCGGCCCAATCCACCTCGGCAGTGTAACCGCGGATGACGCCTGCCTTTTCCAGGCGGCTCATGCGCTCGCTGACAGTGGGGGCGGAGATGCCCAGGTTTCCGGCAATCTGACGCTGAGAGAGCCTGGCGTCGGTCACCAGCACCTTCAGCAGGGCAAGGTCGATCTCATCGAATGCAAACGTAGGTGTTTCGGGAGCAGTCACCTGGCGGATGGTGGAGTGGGTGGAGGATTTTTGCACGTAGCGCTCCTGAGAGGGGTTCGGGTTTACAAATGTAAGCCTATCACACCGAATGGATATAAGAATTTCAAATGCAAAAGAATAAGGCTTTTAAGATCTTTCATGTGAAAGAGATGTAGTTAATTGTCTTGCCGTACGAAAGGCATTGTGTAATATTCTCCTTGCGAATGAATTTGATCTCTCGTGACCGGGACGAGCAATCAATGCTACGCATGACTCCGCTGCAGGACCTCAGGGCCGAGAGGCTCGATTTGTTCCGGCGGACGCGCAAAGACAAGAGGCTGACTTGAGGAGCCCCTGAATGAATACGTTTGAAGCACTCGGTACCGCCGCTGGCACAGCTGGGCAGATGCCTGCTTCTCTGGAATGGGTGAAGCGGCTGGTGGCGATGAACACCGTAAGCCGTCTTTCCAATCTGGAGCTGATCGAAGACGTGCGTGGATATCTGACCGGGCTGGGTGTTGAGTGCACCCTCACGCACCACAAGAGCGGGCAGTGGGCGAACCTTTTCGCGACCATTCCGGCAAGCTCCGGCGTCACCCACGGCGGCATCGTGCTGTCCGGCCATACCGATGTAGTACCAGTGGATGGCCAGGACTGGCATAGCGATCCGTTCAAGCCTGAGGTGCGGGACGGCAAGCTGTATGGTCGTGGCACCTGTGACATGAAGGGGTTCATTGGTGCCGGCTTGCACCTGGTGCCGGAAATGCTGGGCATGCGCTTGGCCCGGCCGATTCACTTTGCCTTGTCGTTCGATGAGGAAGTGACTTGCCTGGGTGCGCCGCTGATGATCGAAGAGCTGATGAAGCGTGGCATCAACCCAGACGGTTGCATCGTCGGTGAGCCAACCAACATGCGCCCGATCATCGCGCACAAAGGCATCAATGCTTATCGCTGCTGCTTCAAAGGCCACGCTGCCCATTCGTCGCTGACGCCGCACGGGCTGAATGCCATCGAATATGCCGCGCGGCTGATCTGCTTCATTCGCGACACCGCGGAAGGATTCCGTCGCAGTGGCCCGTTCGACGAGCAGTACGATGTTCCGTTCACCACCGCGCAGACCAGCACCATCAGCGGCGGCAACGCGATGAATACCGTGCCGGCCGAATGCAATTTCGAGTTCGAGTTCCGCAACCTGCCGACCCTGGATCCTAAAGTGATCTTCAAGCAGATCGAAGCCTACGCCTTCGATGTACTGCTGCCGAAGATGAAGGCAGAACACCCCGATGCGGCCATTGCCTTCGACATGATCTCTGATGCACCGGGCCTCAACGCCAGCGAGCAGGCGGAAATCACCAAACTGGTGCGTGCGCTCACGGGTGACCAGGACAAGCGCAAGGTTGCGTATGGCACCGAGGCTGGCCAATTCCAGGATGCCGGGATCCCCAGCATCATCTGCGGCCCAGGTGACATTCAGCAGGCACACAAGGCTAACGAATACCTTTCGCTGGACCAGCTGGCTCAGTGTGAAAGCTTCCTGCGCAAAGTGGTGCGCAGCGTTTCGCTCGATCAATAAGTTCAGGTCAAGCCACTGCTGCAGTGGCTTGTTCGAACCTGACATCTCCCGATTTGTAATGCTCGACCTTAGTTCTGCCTTAAATAAAGTTAATAAAATCAAAGGTGAAAGGTATGCAAAAGCAACCCGTGCACGCATCGTCGGATGCGTCGGCCAGCACCCCTGACGGTGAAGGCACATTGGTTCGCGGCTTGGCGAACCGCCATATCCAGTTGATCGCCATCGGCGGCGCCATCGGTACTGGCCTGTTCATGGGCGCCGGCAAGATGATCCATGTCTCCGGATCGTCCATTGTCCTCACATACGCCATCATTGGCTTCTTCCTGTTCTTCGTCATGCGCGCGCTCGGTGAGTTGCTGCTGTCGAACTTGAAGTTCAAGACATTCGCGGACTTCGCCACCCATTACCTTGGGCCGTGGGCTGGCTTCTTCGTTGGCTGGTCGTACTGGATGACGCTGGTGATCGTGGGTGTGGCCGACTTCATCGTGATCGGTGGTTACTTCAAATTCTGGTTCCCGGACTTGTCGCCCTGGATACCCGGGATGGGCACGCTGGCTTTCCTGTTCCTGCTGAACATCATGGCGGTCAAGGCTTTCGGGGAAATGGAGTTCTGGTTCGCCCTGATCAAGATTATCGCCATCGTGTCGCTGATTGTGGCGGCCTTCGTGATGGTCGCCAGCGGGTTCGTCTCGCCCACGGGAGTAACGGCTTCGTTCAAGCATGTGATCGAGCCTGGAACGATGTTCCCTAATGGCATCATGGGTTTCTTCGCCGGTTTCCAGATCGCCATTTTCTCTTTCGCAGGCATCGAGTTGCTGGGTACCACGGCCGCTGAAGCCAAGGACCCCTACAAAACCCTGCCCAAGGCCATCAACGCTGTACCGATCCGGGTGCTGCTGTTCTACGTACTGTCGCTGTCCTGCATCATCGCCGTTTCTTCCTGGGCCATGGTTGCCCCGGACAAGAGCCCGTTCGTTCAGTTGTTCCAGATCGCCGGTCTGCCAATCGCGGCAGGTGTGATCAACTTCGTGGTGATCAGCTCGGCCATGTCGGCGGGCAACTGCGACGTGTTCTCTTCCAGCCGCATGCTGTTCGGTTTGTCTTGTGAAGTTGATGCGCCTTCGGTGTTCAAGCGCCTGTCGAAGTCTGCGGTGCCTATGCCTGCGCTGATCTTCTCGTGCTTCTGCATGTTCATGGGCACTGCGCTGCTGGTATTGATTCCAGACCTGATGACAGTGTTCACCACGGTGTCGACCATCGCGGCGATCCTGTTCATATTCACCTGGTGCATCATCCTGGGTTCGTACCTGGCCTACCGTGCCAAACGACCTGATCTGCATGAAACCTCGACGTTCAAGATGCCTGCCGGGATCTTCATGTCCTGGGCATGCCTTGTGTTCTTCGTCTTCGTTCTCGGCCTGCTCGCGCTGGAGCCTGATACGCGCCAGGCACTGGTTTTCATGCCGCTGTGGTTTGTCTATCTGTTCGTGATGTATCGCATTCAGCGCGTCAAAAAGCGCGCGATCAAGCGCGGTCTTTCAGCCGCATCTGTGCAAACAAGTGGCGCCCGCCCGGAAGCAGCGGCAGGTGTCTGAGTGGCCGAACACTCAACGTTTTACGGTAGGAGTCGGTATGAGTGAGAGTGCAAGTGGTTTTCCGTCTCTGAGGCAGTATTTCACTGTCGACGAGTACGCGGCGAGGTTGGTCCGGGTCCGGCAAATGATGCAGCAGTGCGGTGTCGAGTTGCTGATTGTGGCCGACCCGACGAATATCGCCTGGTTGACTGGGTATGACGGTTATTCGTTCTACAACCACCAGTGTGCCGTGGTCGCAATGGAAGGGGAGCCTGTCTGGTACGGCCGAGGCCTGGACCTGAATGGGGCACGGGCAACGACTTATCTGGCCAATGACAACCTAGTGGGTTATCCGGAAGAGTACGTTCAGCGCGACTTGCACCCAATGGAGCATTTCGCCCGGGAAGTGATTCAGGCGCGTGGCTGGGAACGCCGGGTTGTCGGCCTTGAAATGGACAGCTTCTATTTCTCGGCCGCCAGCTTCATGACCCTGCGTACGTTGTTGCCCAATACCACCTGGGTGGACGTCAACAACCTGGTCAACCTGGCCCGTGCCGTCAAGTCCGAGGCCGAGCTTGAGTACATGCGTATCGGTGGCCGCATTCTCGAGAAGATGTACGAGCGTGTGGTCGAAGTTGCCGAGCCGGGTGTACGCAAGGCTGATGTGGTAGCCGAAATCTATTCCACGGCCATCCGTGGTGTCGACGGGTTTGCCGGTGACTATCCGTCGATCGTCCCGATCGTACCGTCTGGCATCGAGGCCGCTACGCCCCACCTGACGTGGGATGATTCGGTTCTGGTCGCAGGTGAAGGCACGTTCTTCGAGATTGCTGGCGTATACCGCCGTTATCACTGCCCGGTTTCACGTACGGTGTTTCTGGGCAAGCCGCCGAAGAAGTTCCTCGATGCGGAAAAAGCAGTGGTCGAGGGGATCGAGGCAGGGCTTGAGGTCGCGCGGCCAGGCAACACTTGCGAAGACATTGCCCGCGCTTTCTTCGATGTCATGGCCAAGCACGGTATCAAGAAGGCAGGGCGTGTCGGCTACCCGGTCGGTCTCAGCTATCCACCTGACTGGGGCGAAAGAACCACCAGCTTGCGCATTGGGGACCAGACGGTCCTGCAACCTGGCATGACGTTCCATTTCATGCCGGGCCTGTGGTTCGACGATTGGGGTATCGAGATCACCGAAACCATTGCGATCACTTCCACTGGGGTGAGTTGCCTGAGCAACGTCCCTAGGAAGATGTTCGTCAAGGAGTAAGTGCGTCCAGGCGCAGGGTATGTCGGACTGTTCTGACGACTGCCGTACTTGCCCGACGCGTGGATGAAAGGGGAGCCAGAGTGTTACAGACCCCCGCTTGGCGCTGGCTTTCCGAACTTACGCAAACCTCCGCATCCGCGGAGGTTTGTTTTTTCCCGGCACACATTCTTGATTGAAGAATCAGGCAGGGGTATTTTTCTCTTTATGAGAAATATGGACCTTGAAGATTTGCATATCTTCCGCGCTGTGGTTCAGCACGGGGGAATCGCCCATGCCGCCCGGCAACTGAACCGCGTGCCTTCCAACGTGACGACGCGAATCAAGCAGTTGGAAGAGCGCTTGAGCGTGGCGCTGTTCCGGCGCCAAGGGCGGCATCTGGTGCTTACCGACAATGGGCATACATTGCTCAGGCATGCGCAGCGGTTGCTACAGATGGCCGATTTGGCTGAGCAAGAGCTGCAAATGGGCATCGCAGCGGGTGTGCTGCGTCTGGGCTCCCTGGAGAGCACCGCGGGTGCCCGGCTGCCACCCTATCTATCGGCTTATCATCAGCACTTCCCGGAAGTCAGCATCGAATTGCAGACCGGCATCACTGATGTGTTGCTGCAAAAGCTTGCGCAATATGAACTGGACGCAGCATTCGTCGCCGAGCCGTTCGAGCTTGGGCGGTTTTCCAGTGTGCCCGTCTTCGACGATGTTTTGACCCTGATCACTGCCAAGGGGGAGGCCACAATCAGTCAGGCAGCCGATTTGCAAGGGAGGACGGTGGTGGTATTCCCGCATGGTTGCTCTTATCGGCGGCGCCTGGTGGAGTGGCTGGCCGAAGAAGGCGTCTCACCCGGTAAGCTTCTCGAGTTTGGCTCTTATCACGCAATCGTGGCCTGTGTGGCAGCAGGGATGGGAGTCGGTGTCATCTCCCAAGCGCTGCTCGATCATGCAGTGCTGGGTGCCAGCGTTCAGTGTCATCCGTTGCCGGCTGCATTGGCGAGCAATCGAACGCATCTGGTATGGCAGGGTGAGATGACTGCGCCTGTGGCAGCTTTCATGCATCTTTTGCAGTCTCCCGAAGCCGCCGCTGAGTGTATGCGGCCAAGGGCTGGTAGCGAAGCTCAGCCAGCCCTGGTGAAGTGATGCTGCAGCTTTACTTTCACTCGCCAAGGGCGAAGGCGACAGCGGCATCGACATGAATGGCAGTTGAATCGAAGCCTGGTAGCGGGAGCTTGTCCGTTTCCAGA
Source organism: Pseudomonas sp. NPDC090592 (assembly GCF_044769185.1). Lineage (NCBI taxonomy): Bacteria > Pseudomonadati > Pseudomonadota > Gammaproteobacteria > Pseudomonadales > Pseudomonadaceae > Pseudomonas > Pseudomonas sp. NPDC090592. The sequence continues at coordinate 154,611 of NZ_JBIVXJ010000005.1, read as the reverse complement.
ATCATGCAGATCTCGGTACAGCCGAAAATAACCGAGTCAGCGCCTTGGGCCTTGGCTGTTTCGATGATACCGATCAGCAGATCACGCGAACCAGCGAGCACTTTACCGATGCTCAATTCGTCAAAAATGATGCTGTGGATCTGCTCGCGAGCTTCGGCATCTGGAACCATGACGTCGATGCCCGCTGCTTTCATCCGGGCCGGATAGAAGCCGTTCTCCATGGTGTATCGCGTAGCGATCAGCAGTGGCTTGCGTTTGTTGGCAGCGATCAGGCGCTGGCCAACCGCGTCGACGATATGGATGAAGGGCAGGGGCGTGGCTTGGGAAACTGCGTCAGCTACCAGGTGCATGGTAACTGCGCAGATCATGATGCAATCGGCTCCGCCCGCTTCCAGGCTGCGCGCCACCGCTGCAAGGTGGTCACCCGCATCTTTCCAGCGGTTGGTTTTCTGCATGTCGACGATGGTCTGAAAGTCGACAGAGTGCAACAGCACTTGTGCAGAGTGCAGGCCGCCCAGGCGTTGGTTGATCGCTTCGTTGATCCGCCGATAGTACACGGCAGAGCCCTCGAAGCTCATACCGCCAATCAGGCCTATTTTACGCAGGGACATTGTGACTCTCCATTGAGCTGGAAACGGTTCGACGACTGAGTTGAATAAAGCTGAGCAACAGACGCTTTGCGTCGGCGGTGTCTTGAAGGTCTGACAGCAGTTGCGCTAGGTCCAGTCCTTGCGATGCGAGTGTTGCCTCACGGCGACGTATGCAGGCCGCTGCCAAGGGCAGGGTGAATTCGGGATGGAACTGAACGGAAATGGCATTTGCTGCGTAGCGGATGATCTGATGTGGGTCATGATCCGAGTACGCAAGCACCTGTGCGCCGGGCGGCAGGCAAGTGACGGTCTGCAGGTGAGTGAGGTGAGCAGGAAATGCTGACGGCCATTGGCCGAGCAGTGGGTCGCTGGTGCCCGCTGCAGTTAGTCTGACTGGCAGGCAGCCGATTTCGCAACCGTCGACATGGTAGTCGACGCTCCCTCCCAGCGCGTGGGCCATGAGCTGGTGTCCGTAGCAGATCCCGAAAAGCGGCATGCCGACGGCAATTGCCTGGCGGATCCAGGCAGCGAGATTTTCGCTCCAGGGGTGCCTGTCAGTCACCATCGACCATGATCCGGTAATGATGGCCACCCTATCGGTGGTGGGGGTGGGCAGCGTTGCGTCTTCCAGGTAGGCCTTGACCACTTCCACGCCGTGCGCTGTGCTTTGCAGGGCGTTCAGAAACCAATGAGGTATGTCGCCGTTGTCATGGCGCATGTCGTCTGGAGCGGTACCTGCTTGGAGGATTACGACATCGGTCACGTTGGGCTAAGCCTATGGTGGGTGACTGGCAGCTGATCCTAGCGGGCTTTTTAAATCATGAATACTGAATAGTATTGGTCGATATTTCTCATTTTGAGAAACATCGGGATGAGGGCTGTGACTTGTATGAACTCGTGTGATTGAGGGCGCAGGCGGCGGGGCGTGCACCCCGCCACTGGCCGGATCAGATGATGTTGTCCTTGGTCAGTTGGTCGATCTGACCCACGCTATAGCCCAGCTCCGCCAGAATTGAAGACGAATGCTGCCCAACAGCCGGTATTGCGCCCATGCGCGGCTCGAATGCGGAACTGCGTCCTGGGGGCAGCAGTGCGGGTATAGCGCCCACTGGGCTTCCCACTTCACGCCAGCGATCGCGCGCCTTGAGCTGTGGATGCTGCCATACGCCGGCCATCTCGTTGACTCTTGCATTGGCGATCTGTGCTTCATCCAGGCGCTGCACCACGGCGTCGGCGCTGAGGCTGGAGAACAGGTCGAGAATAATCTGCCTCAGCTCCACCCGGTTGGCCGAGCGCAGTGGGTTGGTGGCAAACCGCGGGTCATCGGCAAGCTCGGGCAGTTGCAATACGCTCTCGCAGAACGACCGCCACTCGCGCTCGTTCTGCAGCCCCAGCATGACCACGCCGCCGTCGCCCGCATTGAAGGGGCCGTAGGGGTAGATGGTGGAGTGCGAGGCGCCGGCCCGTGGTGGTGGTGGCGCGTCGTTGTAGGCGTAGTACAGCGGATAGCCCATCCACTCCACCAGGCTCTCGAGCATGGAGATGTCGACGCGGCTGCCGGCGCCGGTCTTCTCGCGCAGCAGCAGCGCACTGAGAATGTTGGTGTAGGCGTACATGCCGGCCGCAATGTCGGCAATCGAACAGCCGGCCTTAGCCAACTGGTCTTCGCCCTGGCCGCCGGTCACCGACAGGAAACCGCCCTCACTCTGAATAAGCAGGTCGTAGGCTTTCTTTTTCTCGTACGGGCCACCGACGCCATAACCAGAAATGTCACAGACGATCAGGCGCGGAAAGCGCTCCTTCAGCGCCTCGTAGTCGAGCCCCATGCGCGCTGCCGCACCTGGCGCCAGGTTCTGTATCAGCACGTCGGCGTCTTCCAGCAACTTGAGCAGGATTTCCTTGCCCTCAGCAGCTTTGAGATCCAGGCCCAGGCTCTCTTTCGTGCGGTTGGTCCAGACGAAGTGGGAGGATAGGCCATTGACTTGAGTATCGTAGCCGCGGGCGAAATCACCGCTGCCTGGGCGTTCTACCTTGATAACTCGGGCGCCGAGGTCTGCAAGTTGACGGGTGCAGAAGGGGGCCGCGATTGCGTGCTCCAGGCTGATGACTTTGACGCCGTCCAGCGGCCGGACAGTGTGTGCATTGTTCATTGATAGTCTCCCGTTGCAACGCCAGCCGTCTGGCGGCTGGCCGGACAGTCAGTTGAGAGTGGCATGCGCTGCCTGAGCGAGAATTTGCTCGGCACGCAGCACCACCGGGCGATCGATCATCTGGCCGTCGATCGTGGCCACGTTGCTGTCTGATGCGCGCTGAACAATTGCGGTGGCCCAGGCGATCTCGTCTTCGGTAGGCAGGTAGGCGCGTCGTACCGGGGCGACTTGGCGAGGGTGAACGCAGAGCTTGCCGGTGAAGCCCAGGGAGCGGGCATATTCAGCCGCATGCAAGGTCACTGACTCATCGAGGATATTGGTCGTAACCCCGTCGATGGGGCCGGCGATCTGGCTTGCAGCGCAAGCCAGCACCAGTTGAGAGCGTGCGAACAGTTGTGCCTGGTTGTCGTCGGACTTGATCTGCACGTCTGCAGCAAAATCGACATTGCCGAAGGCCAGGCGGGCAACGCGGGGAGAGGCCGCGATCTGTGGCGCGTTGAGGACACCCTTGGCGGTTTCGATCAGGGCGACGATCAGAATCCCGTCGCCGAGTGTGGCAACGGTTTCGGCAATGTCCTCAGGGGTTTCGGCCTTGGGCAGCATGACTGCACGCGCAAGCCCGGCAAGGGCTTGCACGTCTTCCTCGAACGCCGGGGTCGTACGTGGGTTGATGCGTACGACCGTCGGCAAGGTCGGGTTGTTCAGGAGCCAGGTCCGCACGTTTGCTCGCGCTTGTGCTTTCTCGGCTGTTGCGACGGCATCCTCAAGGTCGATGATGACGATATCGGTGCCTGACTCATGGGCCTTCTGGAAGCGTTCAGGACGGTTGCCTGGTACAAACAGGAACGAAGTGGCGCCATTGATGACGGTGTGCAGCGACATGATTCTTATCCTCTGAGGCGACGCAGGCGCCGCCCCGTGCATCAGTGGTCAGGAACGCTCGATAAGGCTGGCGATCCGCAGAGCGCGGTTCATCTCGTTGAAGACGATGTTGTAACCCTCGTCGAAGCCCATGCCGGGCTTGGCCAGCATCTGGCTAACGCCTGTTGCCACGCCGATGTGGGCGGTGGTACGCGCTGATTGGTCCGTTTCTGCGCAGGTGCCGCCGAGTACCGGGCCGATACCGTATTTGTGGCAGTCGAGGATGGCGTCGATGGAATTGTGAATCGAGCCCAGGTCCGGGGTCTTGATTTGCACCATGTCGGTAGCGCCGGCGGCTGCGAACAGGTGGACATCCTCGGCCGTGTTGGCCCATTCATCGGCAATGATCGATACTTTGCTGCCACGCGATTTCAGCGTTTGTCGCAGATTCCCCATGGCTTCGATCTGAGCGTCACGGTTACCGGCATCAAGTGGGTGTTCGATGCGCAGTTCGTGGTCGCCTGCAGCACGTTCGAGTTTCTGGATGATGTTGGCGGTGTGCTCGATCGAGCCTTGTGCCACGCTGCCGATCAGGCCATACACGTCGATGTGGAGGATGGGTTTGTAGCTTTCGCTGACGCGCAGTTGGCCGATGCGCGCGCGCAGCCAGCCGATGTACTCTTCCAGTGCGACGCCGTCGGTGCCTACCAGGCTGGGAGTGTTGATCAAGCCATGGGGAAGGACCGGGACGCTCTTGAGGATCATCTTGTCGACGGTGGTATAGCGTTCATCGCCGCATTGCCCGTAGATCGGTACCGCAGCCAGTGGGCGACTGATGTCCCATTCGTCCTTGATCACCTGAGCCATCAGGTGGTGACCCGCGGCATGCGCAGCAGCATTGAGCAGTGCCTGGGACACGCCGTAGGCAGCAGCTCGCTTGCTGTCGAACAGTTCATCGACCAGGCGCTCGGTGGCGATCGCGGCTTCACGGAAGCCGTTCACCGGCATACCCACCAGGCGAGGCCCCAGTTCCTGTTCGATCTGCTGGGCGAGGGCGGCGGCGTGGAAGCGTGGCTCGCGGCCGCCCACGCCGGTGTACTGCACGCTCGCGCAGTCGCCGTGGGCGATGTAACCATCGCTCAGCACCAGCATCACCGAGACGGCTTCGGAGGGCTCGCGAACCGCTTTGAAGCCAGGGGTCACAGGGACGCCCAAGTAAGCCGAGCCATCCCTTACTGCACCCGCCTTGATCGCGGCTTGGTCATCGAAAAAGAACGAACCTACGCCAGGGGACGCAATTACCTTGGCGATTGTGAGTGGAGTAGCCATTTCAACCTCTTCGAGATGTCGCGAATAATCGCGCCCATTGATATTTGGCAAAGGGCGCTCCCGAGCCAGGCCGGTGAGCGCCAGTTCGTCATGTTGCGAGTCACAGCGCAGACTGGTTGATCAGCTTGAGTTGGGTGTAGGCGAGCACGCCTTCGCTGCCGCCTTCGTAGCCGTAACCACTGTTACCCAAGCCACCCAGCGCAACGTCGGGCAGGGAAGGGGCTGTCTGGTTGATGCCCAGGTTAGAAGCGTTCAGCTTCGCCACGACCTCGTTGCGCACGCGCAGCGAATCGCTGAACAGGTACGCAGCGAATGCATAAGGTGCTGCGTTGGCATGCTCGAGGGCTTGCTCAAGCGAGGCGACTTTCTGCACGGTGGCAATCGGACCAAAAGGTTCTTCGAAGAGGATCTTGGCGTCGCCAGGTACATTGCTGAGGATGGTTGGCTTGAAGAAGAAGCCGGGGCGGTCGACTTGGTAGCCGCCCGTCTCGACCACTGCACCTTTGCTGACCGCATCCTCGATCAGCGCCTTGAATTCGGCGATACGACCTGCATGGGCAACAGGGCCTAGGGTGGTGCCGTCCTCAAGGCCGTGGCCCAGCTGATAGGACTCGGCCTTTGCGACGAGACCCTGAACAATCTTGTCATGCAGGCTTGCATGAACCAGGTAGCGAGTCGGCGCGACGCAGGACTGACCGGCGGTGCCGAACTTGGCAGGTGCCGTCACCTGGATAACGCGCTCTGGATCGGCATCCTCCCAAACGATCACCGGGGCGTGGCCACCGAGCTCAAAGACGCAGCGTGTCAGATTGCGTGCCGCTTGGGCGGCCAAGAGCTTGCCGACATGGGTGGAGCCAGTGAACGAGACGATCTTGACCTCAGGTGCGGCAAGCAGTTGCTCACTCACTGCGGCAGGGTCGCCGTACACCAGGTTCACAACCCCGGCCGGGATACCCGCATCGGCGATGGCACGAATGATCACGGTGGCACTGTATGGCGTGAACTCAGACGCTTTGAGCACTGCCGTGCAACCGGCGGCCAGCGCAGCACCCAGCTTGCGGGCAATCAGCACGGCCGGGAAGTTCCACGGGGTGATCGCTGCTGCCACTCCCAGTGCAGTGGGTACTGAAAGGCGCGTGCTGCCTTCGACGATGCCCGTGTGGACTTTGCCGAAGACGCGCGAAGCCTCTTCCCCGTTCCAGCCGAAAGCTTCGATAGCGCGCCCGGCTTCGCCGTAGGCATCTGCCTTGGTCTTGCCACCTTCCAGCAGCAAGGCATTGGCCAGCTCATCGACGCGTTCCGCCAGCAGGGCCGAAACTTTCTTCAGCAGCAGCCCGCGGTGGACGGCAGGGGTTCGGCTCCAGGCTGGGAACGCCGCGTCGGCCGCCTTGATAGCGGCATCGACCTGACTAGCGCTGGCCAGGCTGACAATGCCAAGGATCTCGCCGTTGCCAGGGTCCACGTTGTCGCGTTTGCCCGCGCTGCCCTCCTGCCATTGGCCATTGATGAAGAGATGTGCATCCAGGTTCTTAGCGGGCATAGCGGACTCCGAAGTATCAATCGAGGGGCATCAGCGCCAGGGCTCGGCGGTTGTTTTTTGGATATCGTGCCGAGAATTTCATTCGCATGACTGATTCTACACAATGCCTTTCGAATGACAACAGCCTGCTTGAAAATCCTTTCTTATGAAAGATATTGATTCAATGTTGTTTTTGTATGTAGAGTCGTCCAGGGCTTTCGCTTTAGCAGCCCTCAGGCCTCTTCGTTAAGCCTTGACCGCTGCAGTTCTGCTGCAGCGGTCTTTTTTATCCGGCTGTGTGCGGCTTCAGGCGTCGGCGCGCAGCAAAATGCGTTCGCTCCAGTACTGCGGGCCGGTTTGATGCACCGAGGTGCCTTGGCTGTCGACTGCCACGGTAACGGGCATGTCTTTGACCTCGAACTCGTAGATGGCTTCCATGCCTAGGTCCTCGAACGCCAGCACGGTCGACTTGCGGATGGCTTGCGCCACCAGGTAAGCGGCGCCACCGACGGCCATCAGATACACCGCCCGGTTATCCTTGATGGCCTCGATTGCCGCAGGGCCGCGTTCGGATTTGCCGATCATGCCAAGCAGGCCGGTCTGTTCCAGAATTTGCCGGGTGAACTTGTCCATGCGAGTAGCAGTTGTGGGGCCGGCAGGACCAACGATTTCGTCACCCACCGGATCGACGGGGCCGACGTAGTAGATGAATCGGCCTTTGAGGTCGACGGGCAGCGACTCACCCCGGTTTAGCATTTCCACCATGCGCTTGTGCGCCGCATCGCGCCCGGTCAGCATCTTTCCGTTAAGTAGCAGCGTCTCGCCCGGTTGCCAGCTGGCGATGTCCTCCGAGGTCAGGCTATCCAGGTCGATGCGGCGTGCGCTGGGGCCAGCCTCCCAGACGATCTCGGGGTAGGCATCGAGCGAAGGTGCTTGCAGCTCGGCGGGTCCGGAGCCATCAAGCACGAAGTGAACATGCCGAGTCGCCGCGCAGTTGGGAATCATGCAGATGGGTAGAGATGCCGCATGGGTGGGGTAGTCGAGGATCTTCACATCCAGAACCGTGGTGAGCCCGCCCAGGCCCTGTGCACCAATCCCCAATTGATTGACCTTCTCGAACAGCTCCAGGCGTAACTCCTCGATCCGGTTCGCTGGGCCACGGGACTTGAGTTGGTGAATATCGATCGCCCCCATCAGGCTTTCCTTGGCCATCACAGCAGCTTTTTCCGCAGTACCGCCTATGCCAATGCCGAGCATGCCGGGAGGGCACCATCCGGCACCCATCGTTGGCACCGTCTTCAACACCCAGTCAACGATCGAGTCGGAGGGGTTGAGCATGGCCATCTTTGATTTGTTTTCCGATCCACCGCCTTTGGCAGCGATGTCGATTTTGATAGTCGCGCCCGGTACCAGCGAGTAGTGAATGATTGCCGGCGTGTTGTCGCGCGTATTGGGGCGTCGACCTGCCGGGTCGCTGACGATCGATGCGCGCAGGACGTTCTCTGGCAATTGGTAGGCGCGACGTACACCCTCATTGACCATGTCGTCGACGCTCAGGCCAGAATTCTCCCAGCGGACTTGCATGCCAACGCGTACGAATACCGTGACGATCCCGGTGTCCTGGCAGATAGGCCGGCGCCCGGTCGCACACATGCGTGAGTTGATCAGTATCTGCGCCATTGCATCTTTGGCAGAGGTTGACTCTTCGCGCAGGTAGGCGCCATGCAAGGCTTCGATGAAATCGGTGGGGTGGTAGTAGGAGATGTACTGCAGAGCGTCCGCCACGCTCTGGATCAGGTCTTCGCTTCGGATGACAGCTGCATTGCTGGGGGGGCTTTTGGCGTTATCGTCGGAACGCATAGAAGGATCTCGAATCTCGATGGTGGTCATTTGATTTGTTTTTCTCTGATTAATCTTTCCTTCGCAATGTATTTTGCAAAAAATAATTTCAGATGAGAATATTTTGTGATTTTTCTATATTTTTGCGTTTTATGGAAGCTGACGTATGACGCCACGGAGCTGGACTTCGGAGGGGGATAGCTCGGTTTGATTGCTGCGATTGCGGTTTACAGCACCGGTGGTTGCTGCAGGGGGCCGTGCGACAATGATGCGGTTGACAATCGTGACAGAAACAAATTGTTACCACATAGGTAGCCTGCTACCATTTGTCATCCGTGAGATACGATGTCTGTCATGTGTATGACTAGTCGAGTTCGCTGCATTCAATTCAGCGTTCTGGAAGGTCGACAAGAGCAGGGCTTGAGCCTGCCGATGAGCACGTTTCACGGGTCTGAGTGATTAGTCATAGGTAGACCTGCATGTTGCTAGCCAAACAAACCTCGCGAAGGAAGTTCCTGCTTTCGTCGCTGATCGCCTTGCCCGCGATGGGCATCAACGTCAACGGCCTGAGTGCCGCGCTGGCGGCAGAAATGGCGGCGCCGAGCCTCGACAGCTACACCCCATGTTTCTTCACCCCGGCCGAATGGACCTTCATCCTCGCCGCCTGCGATCGCCTGATCCCCGCCGACGGCCGTGGCCCCGGTGCGCTGGAAACCAACGTGCCGATCTTCATCGACCAGCAACTGGCCGGTGACCTGGGCAGCGAGATCTACCTGGAAGGTCCGTTCGACCTGAATGCCCCGGCCACCCTGGGCTACCAGCTGCCGTACACCCCGCAAGAGATCTATCGCAAAGGTATCGCCGCGCTGGAAAGCTGGTGCCAGGCCACTCATGGCCAGCATTTCGCCCTGCTGGAGCTTGGCAAGCGCGATGATGCGCTGAAGAAGCTGCAAGCCGGCCAGGTCGACTTCGCCGCCCATGGCGAAAGCGTGCTCAAGGCCAAGCTGTTCTTCGGCGAACTGCTCAACCACAGCCGCCAGGGCTGGCTGGCCGACCCGATCTACGGCGGCAACAAGGGCATGAAGGCGTGGATTGCCATTGGCTTTCCCGGTGCCCGGGCCAGCTACCTGGAATGGGTCGCCCAACACAACGTCCCGTACCCCCTCGGCCCGGTCAGCCTGACCGGCCAACGCGGTTGATCCCTTCGCTTCGAGTTACAGCATTCAAGGTTTTTTATGGCACACATTACCAATGACGAAGTCGACGTCGCCGTCGTCGGCCTGGGCTGGGCCGGCTCGCTGATGAGCATCGAGCTTGCCCAGGCAGGCTTGAAAGTGCGCGCTTTCGAGCGCGGTGAAGACCGCACCAACGCCGATTTCGCCTACCCCAAGCCGGCTGACCAGTACGCCTACGGCGTGCGCAACAAGATCATGGTCACGCCCAAGGACGGCGCGCTCACCGTGCGCCACAACCTCAACGGCACCGCCTTGCCGACCCGCCAGTGGGGCGCCTTCGTGCCCGGCACTGGCGTCGGTGGCTCGGGCCTGCACTGGACCGGCGTGCTGATCCGCCCGACGCCGACCGACATCAAGCTCAAGACCTACGCCGACCAGGCCTATGCCCCGGGCATCCTGCAAAGCGACATGACCATCGGTGACTTCCCGTTCACCTGGGACGAGATCGAGCCGTACCTCGACAAGTTCGACAAAATCTGCGGCCTGTCGGGCAACACCGGCAACCTCAACGGCCAGATCCTGGTAGGCGGCGACCCGTTCGAAGGCCCGCGCTCCAACCCGTACCCGCTGCCCGCGCTGGAAGATACGCTGAACAATAAAATGTTCGCCGACGCCGCGCGCAAGCTGGGTTACCACCCGTTCCCCAACCCCTCGGCCAACGTGTCGCGGGCCTGGAAGAACCCCTACGGCAACCAGATCGCGCCCTGCAACTACTGTGGGTACTGCAGCAAGTACCCGTGCCTGAACTACTCCAAGGCCTCGCCGCAGACGGCGGTGATGGACGCGCTCAAGCGCATGGACAACTTTGACTACCGGGTCAACGCCAACGTCCTGCGTGTGGAACTGCACCCGGACGGCAAGACCGCCAAGGGCATCACCTACGTCGATGCCCAGGGCAACGAGGTGTTCCAGCCGGCCAGGATCGTCGTGCTGGCGGCGTTCCAGTTCGTCAACGTGCGCCTGATGCTGCTGTCGGGCATCGGCCAGCCGTACAACCCGGTCACCCGCAAGGGCACCATCGGCCGCAACTACGCGTTCCTCAGCAACGGCGGCGCCACGCTGTTCTTCAAGGACAAGCACTTCAACCCGTTCGCCACCGCCGGTGCCACCGGGCAGATGTTCAACGACGTTTCCCCGGGCAACTTCGACGGCCCGTCCCTGGGCTTCATCGGCGGCGCCAAGATCCACAGCTCGCAAGCCACTGGTACGCCGATCGGCACCGCGCTGCCATCCGGCACGCCGGAGTGGGGCCAGGGCTGGAAGGAAGGCATGCAGGACTGGTACGGCCATTCGATGAAGATCAGCATCTCCACCGGCTGCATGTCGTACCGCGACCACTACGTCGACCTCGACCCGACCTACAAGGACCCGTGGGGCCAGCCGCTGCTGCGCATTACCTTCGACTGGAAGGAGAACGAACTCAAGCTGCAGCAGCACCTGCGCAAGATCGTGCTGGACATCACCAGGGAACTGAACCCAGACAGCTACAGCGAAAGCTTCCTGGGCATGGACTCGCACTGGGATATCACCAAGTACGTGTCCACCCACAACGTCGGTGGCGCAATCATGGGTGACTCGCCGGAAACCAGCGCACTCAACCGCTACCTGCAGAGCTGGGACGTGCACAACGTGTTCGTGCCGGGCGGCAACGCCTTCCCGCAGAACTTCCAGGCCAACCCGACTTCCATGATCGGCGCCCTGACCTTGTTCGCGGCCCAGGCCATCAAGGACCAGTACCTGAAGAACCCTGGCCCGCTGGTGCAGGCGTGAGGAACGAGAACATGACCATCAAATCCCGTTCCATCCTGTCGATCGTGCTGGGTGTCGCCGTAATGGCCGCCGTGCTGGCGTGGATCGTCGCCGGCCTGCTCAACCGCTCCGGTGACGCCTCCGCGCAGTTGACCCAGGCCGTGACCCCGGCGCTGATCGAGAAAGGTGCCTACCTGGCCCGTGCTGGTGACTGCGTGGCCTGCCACACCAGCCATGATGGCGGTAAGCCGTTCGCCGGCGGGCTGGGCATCGCCTCGCCGATCGGCACCATCTACTCCACCAACATCACGCCGGACAAGAACACCGGCATCGGCAACTGGACCTATGGCGAGTTCGAGCGCGCGGTACGTCGTGGTATTGGCCATGACGGCAGCGCGCTGTACCCGGCGATGCCGTTCCCGTCCTATGCAAAGGTCAGCGATGAAGACACCCAGGCGCTGTATGCCTACTTCATGCGGGGCGTGGCATCGGTCGAGCAGCCGAACAAGGCCAACGACATTCCGTGGCCGCTGTCGCTTCGCATGCCGCTGGCCTACTGGCGCGCGATCTTCTCGCCGGGGCCCGAGGCAACTGCTGCGGTCGTTGGCGGTGATGCTCAGATCAGCCGTGGTGCTTACCTCGTCCAAGGCTTGGGCCACTGCGGCTCGTGCCACACCCCTCGCGCTCTGACCATGCAGGAGAAGGGCCTGGACGATTCGGCCAGCGGCTACCTTACCGGTGCCGAGCTGAACGGCTGGAACGTCCCGGCCCTGCGCGGCATGCCGCACTGGAGCGAGGAAGAGCTGGTCGAATACCTGGGCAGCGGCCGTAACGCCAAGGCCTCGGTGGCTGGCGAGATGACCGACGTGATCGCCAACAGCACCTCGCACATGAGCGATGCAGACCTGCAGGCCATGGCCGCATACCTGAAATCGCTGACACCTGCCAATGGCCCTGCGTACCAACAGCAGGCCGACCGCAGCGCGGCGACCACCGCCAAGCTGACCGCGGCCAAGGGCCTGACGCTGGGGGAGCGGCTGTACATCGACAACTGCGGGGCCTGCCACTTTGTTTCCGGTCAGGGTGCAGAGCGCGTATTCCCGCGTCTGGACGGCGCTTCGGTGGTCAATGCGGCCAATGCCGATGCGTTGTTGCACGTGATCCTCGCCGGCGCGGCGACGCCGTCGACCGAGCGTGCGCCTTCGGTGCTGCCGATGCCCGGCTTTGCCGAGCGCATGAACGATGCCGAAGTGGCCGAACTGGCAACCTTCCTGCGCCAGGGCTGGTCGAACCAGGCCTCGACTGTGACGGCGGAGCAAGTGCGCAGCGTGCGTGCAGAGCTGCACGCTCACCCTTAGTGCCGAGGCACAGTTGCAAGTAACCTCGGCTTTCTTTGCCAAGGATGGTGCTAGAAGCCTGAGGGATGTAAGTAGCGCATTCTATTGATAAAACCGATGGTAGCTATGTGGTGAGTATCGGTTTCGTCAAAGAAAATAGGGGCACGACTTACGCAATGGATGGAATTTGCAATGAAAACGGTCTCCTTCACCGAACGCCTGGTACACGCCGTGGGCTACGAACTGTTCGCCGTGCTGCTGTGCGCACCGCTGTTGTCCTGGGTGATGGGCAAGTCGCTGGCGACGGCAGGCGCACTGGCAGTGACCCTGTCGGTAATCGCCATGCTGTGGAACATGGTCTACAACGCGCTGGTCGATCGCTGGGTGCAAACCGAACGCATCCACTGGAAAGCCAGTGCGCGTTTTGTGCACGGTTTGGGCTTCGAGGCCGGGCTGGTGGTGTGGTGCCTGCCGGTGGCGGCGTGGATGCTGGATATCTCGCTGCTGCAGGCGTTCATGGTCGAACTGGGCTTCTTCGTGGTCATCCTGCCCTACACCGTGCTGTACAACTGGGCGTTCGACAAAGCCCGGCACTTGCTGATGCAGCGCCGCCTGGCATAAGTTGGCGCTCTCGCGAGTACGAATGCACGCGCGGTCTCTGTGGGAGCGGGCTTGCCCGCGAACACCGGTGCAGCCGGTGCCACCCTACCGCGGCGGCTGCTTCGCGGGTGAACCCGCTCCCACAGGGTCGTGAATGTCAAAAAAACGGGGCATGCCATTGCTGGCATGCCCCGCTTTCATACCGCCAAGGCCCCTCAGGCGACCTTGACGATCCAGCCTGCCGGTGCTTCGACATCGCCGCTCTGGATACCGGTCAGCTCGTTATAGAGCTTTTGGGTAACCGGGCCGACCTTTTCCAGGTCGTGGAACACGTGCAGCTTGCCGTTGTACTCGATACCACCGATCGGGGTGATCACCGCCGCGGTACCGCAAGCGCCTGCTTCGATGAAGCGGTCCAGCTTGTTGATTTCCACGTCACCTTCGATCACGGTCAGGCCCAGGCGCGATTGCGCCAGTTCCATCAGCGACAGGCGGGTAATGCCTGGCAGTACCGATGCCGATTTCGGCGTGACGAACTCGTTGTTGGCGGTAATGCCGAAGAAGTTGGCCGAACCCACTTCCTCGATCTTGGTGTGGGTCAGCGGGTCGAGGTAGATGGCGTCGGCGAAGTTGGCTTTCTTCGCTTCAGCGCCCGGCTGCAGGCTGGCGGCGTAGTTGCCACCGACCTTGGCCGCGCCGGTGCCTTGTGGGGCGGCACGGTCGAAGCTGGAGATCTGGAAGTTGTGCGGCTTCATGCCGCCCTTGAAGTACGAGCCAACCGGGATGGCGAATACCGAGAAGATGAACTCGGGGGCGGTGCGCACGCCAATGTTGTCACCGGTGCCGATCACGAACGGGCGCAGGTAGAGGGCGCCTTTGCCGTGCGGTGGCACGAACTTTTCGTTGGCCTTGACCACTTGCTTGCACGCTTCGATGAACACATCGGTCGGCACCTGCGGCATCAGCAGGCGGGCGCAGCTGCGTGCCATGCGGGCAGCGTTCTGGTCCGGGCGGAACAGGTTGATCGAGCCGTCCTTGCAGCGGTAGGCCTTCAGGCCTTCGAAGCACTGCTGGCCATAGTGCAGGGCAGTGGAGCCTTCACTGATGTGCAGGACGTTGTCTTCGGTCAGGGTGCCCTTGTCCCACTCGCCATTGCGCCATACGGACAGGTAGCGTTTGTCGGTCTTGATGTAGTCGAAACCCAGCTTGTCCCAGTTAATGCTTTCGTTGCTCATGACACCCTCATTGTCTTGCAAGTGCCCGATCGCTCGGGCTGCTGTTATATGCGCACCACGCCACCATAATACATCCGTGGCAGATCGGGAACGGCCAGTCACGAATTGATAGCCTGCAATGCATTGCTTGGGGGCTGGCGCGGGTAGTGCAGGGGGGCTGGGAGGTGTTTGGCGAAAGATTTGCAGCGCCTATGAGATCGAGCGCCGCCCGCGCGGCGCTTCGCGGGGCAAGCCCGCTCCCACATTTGTTGCAACGTGCCAAACCTGTCAGGCCATGGTTGTCAGCTTCGTTGGCTCGACTCGATTTCCCGGTGGGCGCTGCCGCCGCCCCACCTGTCTCAAGACATGCGCCAAGGCGGACAACGCCGATCCCACAGGCATGGGCACGTTGCAACAAATGTGGGAGCGGGCTTGCCCCGCGAAGCGCCGCGCGGGCGGCGCTCGATCTCATGGGCGCAGCAAATGTTTCGCCCTACGCTCAGCGCCCCTTCAAGCGCTTGCCCCAGTCCCCACCGTGGCTCTGCTGGCAGGCTTGTTCACTGTCAAACCGCACATGCCACGCTGGATGGTCTAGCTGTATCCCAGCCTGCTCCAACGCCACCTCCGTCAGTGCCAGCATGCGCACCTTGGCGTCACCCGCGACCGCAGCCGCCTTGTCGGCTTCTTGCTCGAATACCCAGGTAATGCGCAGGCTGGCCGGAAAATCCTCAGGATCAAGCCGATGGGTCAGCCAACTGAAACCGACGATCTCTGCCTTGGCGGTTTCGCAGGCTTCGGTCAGGCATGCGACCAGCTCTCGCTCCAGCCTGGCCATTTCGCGTTTGCCCATGGCCTTCAAGGGTTGGCCTCGTCATCGATCTGCTGGCAAAAGCGCAAGCGGTTGCCGAACGGGTCGTGCACCTGCATCTGCAATCCCCAGTCCAGTCGCTCTGCCTCTGGCCGGGCATAGCCATACCGTTTGGCCTGCAGTTCGCGCTCCAGTGCGCGCAGGTCGTCGATGCGGGCGAATACCGTGGAACCGGGGCAAGCATCACCATGGTGCTCGGACAGGTGCAGGATCAGGCCGTCCCGGTGAATCTGCAGGTACAACGGCAGGTCGGGGCTGAAACGGTGCTCCCAGTCGACGCTGAAACCGAGGAAGTCGAGGTAGAACTCGCGGGCCTTGTCGACCGAGAAAATGCGCAGTACGGGTATGGCGGGGGCGAGGTGCATGGGGGCGTCCGTGGCCGTGGGTGAGGGTGTCACTGTAGCGCAGTTGCGCGCCTTGTGGTCAGCCAGCCAGCCGCAACGGTTGACCACCCGCCAGCCACTGCGTAGCCTTGCCACTTCGAGGTTCTTCGGCCAGGCCGAAGCTAAGACGGGAACGCGGTACATGCCGCGGCTGCCCCCGCAACTGTAAGCACCGACAACGGATCGACACAGCCACTGCGCACGCGCGCGGGAAGGCGTCATCCCGCCACAGCCTGCTTTATAAAGGGCAAATGGAACGGTGCAAGCCAGGAGACCTGCCTCGCAACGTTTTCGACTTTCAACCGGGCGGGGTGATCCGGTGGCGAACACGCCCGGCCGGCCTGGCCCGCGGCTGTCGTCCTGCATGCCCGCGCCATACTGCCAAGGGCAATGCGACATGAAAACACTGGCCAAGCTTCCCGTCACTATCGTCACCGGCTTCCTCGGCTCGGGCAAGACCACCTTGCTGCGCCACATGCTCGACAACGCCCAGGGCCGCCGCATTGCGGTCATCGTCAACGAATTCGGCGAACTGGGTATCGATGGCGAAATCCTCAAGCAGTGCAGCATCGGTTGCACTGAAGAAGAGGCCAGTGGCCGCGTCTACGAGCTGGCCAATGGCTGCCTGTGCTGCACCGTGCAGGAAGAGTTCTTCCCGGTCATGCGTGAGTTGGTGGCACGCCGTGGCGACCTGGACCATATCCTGATCGAAACCAGCGGCCTGGCGCTGCCCAAACCACTGGTGCAAGCCTTCCAGTGGCCGGAAATCCGCAATGCCTGCACCGTCGATGCAGTGATCACCGTGGTCGACAGCCCGGCCGTGGCCGCTGGCACCTTTGCCGCCTACCCGGACCAGGTCGATGCCCAGCGCAAGCTGGACCCTAACCTGGACCACGAATCGCCGCTGCACGAACTGTTCGCCGACCAACTGGCCAGCGCCGACCTGGTGGTGCTGAACAAGGCCGACCTGATCGACGCCGAAGGCCTGGCCAAGGTACGTGCCGAAGTGGCTGAAGAGCTGCCACCGGCCGTGAAAGTGATCGAGGCCAGCAGCGGCAAGCTGCCACTGGAAGTGCTGCTGGGCGTGGGCGCCGAGTCCGAGGCGCATATCGATGGCCGCCGTACCCATCACGACTCGCACCACGATGGCGACGACCATGACGACCATGACCACGACGCCTTCGATTCCATCTCCATCGACCTGCCAGAGGCCGACGAAAGCCTGCTGCTCGACGCCCTGACGCAGCTGGTGGTGGAGTTCGGCGTGCTGCGTGCCAAAGGTTTCGCCGCCATCCCGGGCAAGCCGATGCGCCTGCTGGTACAAGGCGTGGGTACCCGTTTTGACAAGCACTTCGACCGCGCCTGGCGCGCCGACGAGCCGCGCATTACCCGCCTGGTACTGATTGGCCAGGACCTGGACGCTGCCCAGCTGGAAGCGCGCCTGCGCCAGGCCCTGGGCGCCTGACCCATGCACCTGCTGCGGACCCAGCCCGGCGGCTTCGTGCCGGATGACAGCATTGCCGACCTCGGCCAGACACCCGCCGAGCTGGTGATTCTCTGCAGCGGCGATTCACACCTGGCATTGCTCGCCGACACCGCCGAGCAATTGCCCGAAGGCTACCCCAGTCTGCGCCTGGCCAACCCGATGCAGGTGCAGAACCACGCCTCGGTCGATTTGTATGTCGACCAGGTGCTGCGCCATGCCAAGGTCATCCTGGTGTCGCTGCACGGTGGCGTTGGCTACTGGCGCTATGGCGTCGAGCAGCTGGTCGAGCTGGCCGCCCGTGGCGTGCAACTGATCCTGGTGCCGGGCGATGACCGCCCGGACCCGGAACTGACCAGCCTGGGCAGCGTCACCGGCGAGCAGGCCGAGCGCCTCTGGCATTACTTGCGCCAGGGCGGCAAGGCCAACGCCATCAACCTGTTCAACTGCCTGGCCAGCCAGTGGCTGGGCCGCGATTATGCCTGGGACGAGCCGCAACCCTTACCGCGCACCGCCGTGTATCACCCGGCCAAGGGTAGTGCCGTGCTGGAAGACTGGTACCCGCACTGGCATCCCGAACACCCGGTGGCGCCGTTGCTGTTCTACCGCTCGCACCTGCAGGCGGCCAACACTGCGTTCATTGATGTGTTTTGCCAGCGCCTCCAGGCTGCCGGGCTGAACCCGCTGCCGATTGCCGTGGCCAGCCTCAAGGAAAGCGCTTGCCTGGAGCAGGTCGAAGCCTGGCTGGACGAGGTCGGTGCCGAGGTGCTGGTCAATACCACCGGTTTTGCCTTGTCCAGCCCCGAGCGGCCCAACCTGCGCCCGTTCCGTCGCGACATCCCGGTGCTACAGGCCATTTGCGCGCAAGACAACCAGCCCGGCTGGGAAGCCAGCGAGCAGGGGCTGGGGGCACGTGACCTGGCGATGCACATTGCCTTGCCTGAACTGGACGGGCGCATCATTACCCGGCCTGTCAGTTTCAAGGACATGGCCTGGCGCAGCGAGCGCAGCCAGTCTGATGTGGTGTGCTACCGCGCCCACCCCGAACGCATGGACTTCGTTGCCGAACTGGCCCGCCGCTGGGTCGAGCTGGCGCGCCTGCCCAATGCCCAGAAGCGTGTGGCCCTGGTGTTGGCCAACTACCCGACCCGCGATGGCCGCATTGGCAATGGCGTCGGCCTGGACACGCCCGCTGCCGCGCTGAACATCCTCAAGGCACTTCAGGCCGAGGGCTATCCGCTGGCGGGTCTGCCGGGCAGTGGCACGCAGCTGATCCACCAGTTGCTTGGCGGCGTCACCAACGACCTCGACCACCTCGACCAGCGCCCCTGCGCCCAGAGCCTGAGCCTGGCGGACTACCAGGCCGCGTTCGAGCGCCTGCCACAGGCCAACCGCCAGGCCGTGCTGGAACGCTGGGGGCCACCCGAGCAGGACCCGATGTACCGCGGCGGCAGGCTGATGGTCGCCGGCCTGCGCTATGGCCTGACCTTCGTCGGCATACAGCCGGCCCGCGGTTATCAGGTAGACCCCAGCGCGGTCTACCACGACCCGGACCTGGTGCCGCCGCACGGCTACCTGGCGTTTCACTTCTGGCTGCGCCATGCCTTTGCCGCCGATGCGGTGATCCACGTGGGCAAGCACGGCAACCTCGAATGGCTGCCCGGCAAGGGTGTCGGCCTGTCGGCGCAGTGCTGGCCAGACGCTTTGCTGGGCCCGCTGCCGAACATCTACCCGTTCATCGTCAACGACCCGGGCGAGGGCGCTCAGGCCAAGCGTCGCACCCAGGCAGTGATCATCGACCACCTGATGCCGCCCCTGACCCGCGCCGAAACCTATGGCCCGCTGCGTCACCTGGAACAGCTGGCCGACGAGTTCTACGAGGCACAGATGCTCGACCCGCGCCGAGCCCGGGAGTTGCAGCGCGACATCCTGGAACTGGTCAAGGCCAACCACATCGACCGTGAGCTGCAACTGGAAGGCCAACTGGACGATGCTGCCGTGTGGCTGCCGCGCCTGGACACCTACCTGTGCGATCTTAAGGAATCACAGATTCGCGACGGCCTGCACGTGTTCGGCCAGTCGCCTGAAGGCCGCTTGCGCCTGGATACCTTGCTGGCGCTGCTGCGGGTGGAGCGTGGCGACGGTCGCGGCGGCAATGCCAGCCTGCTGCGGGCGTTGGCCAAGGCGCTGGTGCCAGGTTTCGACCCGCTCGATTGTGAGCTGGGGCAACCGTGGCAGGGCATACGCCCAGAGCAGTTGCAGGCCATGAGCAGCGAGCCCTGGCGCACCTGTGGGGATACCCGCGAGCGCCTTGAACTGCTGGCGCTGCACGTGATCGGGCAGGCGCTGGAAGGCAACGCACAGTTACCCGCGCTGAGCGAATGGCAGCCGGTGCACGACGTGATCCAGGCCTTGCGCGACGCCGTCGCTCCCAGCCTGGACGCCTGCGGCATCGCCGAAATGAACGGCTTGCTGGCAGCGCTGGCCGGCCGCTTCGTACCGGCCGGCCCCAGCGGTGCGCCCAGCCGTGGGCGCCTCGACGTGCTGCCCACCGGGCGCAACTTCTATACCGTGGACGTGCGCAACCTGCCCACCACCACGGCCTGGCGCCTGGGCTTTGCCTCGGCCAGCCTGATCCTCGAGCGCCACCTGCAGGACCACGGCGACCACCTGCGCCAGCTCGGCCTGTCGGTGTGGGGCACGGCGACCATGCGCACCGGCGGCGACGACATCGCTCAGGCCATGGCGCTAATGGGCGTGCGGCCGGTGTGGGCCACTGGCAGCCAGCGCGTCGACGACTTTGAAATCCTGCCGCTGAGCCTGCTTGACCGCCCGCGGGTGGATGTGACCTTGCGTGTTTCCGGCTTTTTCCGTGACGCCTTCGGCAACCTTATCCGCCTGTTCGATGCAGCCGTGCAGGCCGTCGCGGCACTGGACGAACCCGACGACCTCAACCCCCTGGCCGCGCGCGTACGCAGCGAGCGTGTGGCACTGCAAACGCAGGGTGTGGACGCCGAGCAGGCCGCGCGCCAGGCCGGCTGGCGGGTGTTCGGTGCCAAGCCCGGTGCTTATGGTGCCGGGGTACAGAACGCCATCGACGGGCGCTTGTGGCACGACCGTGACGACCTGGCCGAGGTCTACCTCAACCATGGTGGTTACGCCTACGGCGCCAGTGACGAAGGCACCCCGGCCCGCGCCCAGTTCGCCCAGCGCCTGGCCACGGTGCAGGCGGTGCTGCAGAACCAG
Organism: Pseudomonas sp. NPDC090592; assembly: GCF_044769185.1. Classification (NCBI taxonomy): domain Bacteria; kingdom Pseudomonadati; phylum Pseudomonadota; class Gammaproteobacteria; order Pseudomonadales; family Pseudomonadaceae; genus Pseudomonas; species Pseudomonas sp. NPDC090592. The sequence goes on along the minus strand of NZ_JBIVXJ010000005.1, from coordinate 134,208 downwards.
GACAACCACGAGCACGACCTGCTCGATTCCAACGATTACTACCAGTTCCAGGGCGGCATGCTGGCCGCGTCGGAAACCTTGTCCGGTGCAGCAGTGGCCAGTTACCACGGCGACCACAGCCAGGCCGACCGGCCACGCATCCGCACCCTCAAGGAGGAGCTGAACCGAGTCATCCGCGCCCGTGCCCTCAACCCCAAGTGGATCGACGGAGTCAAGCGCCACGGCTACAAGGGTGCTTTCGAGATGGCGGCGACGGTCGACAACCTGTTCGCCTTCGACGCCACCACGCACCTGATCGACGACCATCATTACCAGGGGCTGGCCGATGCCTACGTGCTCGACCCGGCCACCCGCGACTTCATGCGCGAGCACAACCCCGAGGCCCTGCGCGACCTTACCGAGCGCCTGCTGGAGGCCCAGCAGCGTGGCCTGTGGCAGGCGCCGGGCGACTACCGCGAAGCCCTTGAGGCGCAACTGCTCGACGGCGAGGAACAGGCTTGAAATGAGTGAACCCGTACAATTCCCGCTGGCCGCAGTGGTCGGTGCCGACGACCTGAAACTGGCGCTGTGCCTGACCGCCATCGACCCCAGGATCGGCGGCGTGCTGATCGAAGGGCCACGCGGCATGGCCAAGAGCACCCTGGCCCGCGGCCTGGCCGACCTGCTTGGCGAGGGTCCGTTCGTCACCCTGCCGCTTGGCGCCAGCGAAGAGCGGCTTGTCGGTACCCTCGATCTGGATGCCGCACTGGGGCAGGGCAAGGCGCAGTTTTCCCCGGGTGTGCTGGCCCAGGCCGACGGCGGCGTGTTGTATGTCGATGAGGTCAACCTGCTGCCTGACACCTTGGTCGACCTGTTACTCGATGTGGCGGCCAGTGGCACCAACCGCATCGAGCGCGATGGCATTTCGCACCGGCACAGCGCCCGCTTCGTGCTGATCGGCACCATGAACCCGGAAGAGGGTGAACTGCGCCCGCAGTTGCTTGACCGGTTTGGCCTGAACGTCGCCCTTGAAGGCCTGCCTGAGCCTGAAGCCCGTCAGCAGATCATTCGCCGTCGGCTGGCCTTCGACAGCGACCCGCAGGCCTTCTGCGCGCAATGGGCTGCGGCCCAGGCGCAACTGCGTGAACGCTGCCAGGCGGCGCGCCATGCCTTGGATGGCATTGCCCTGGATGATCAGGCGCTGGCGTGGATCACCGAGCGCTGCTACGCCGCGGGTGTCGACGGCCTGCGCGCCGACCTGGTCTGGCTGCGTGCCGCGCGCGCCCATTGCGCCTGGCGCGGTGGTGCGGCCATCGAGGAAGCGGATGTCGATGCCGTGGCCGAGTTTGCCTTGCGCCATCGCCGGCGCGTTCCCCCCCAGGCCAACCCGCCGGCGGCGCCGCAACAGCCCGAACAGCAGGGTTCAGGCAGCCCCGGCGAACAGGGCGGGCAGGGTGACTGGGGGGCATTGCCGGCACTTCCGGTAGCCAGCGGCGCGCGGCGTGAGGTGCCGAACTGGGCAAAAAAGCCCTGAGCATTCGCCAGCCACCTGCCAAAGGGGCGGATGCCAGACCAGGCGCGGGCAGGCAGGCCGGGGCCAGCCGTGGCCGGGCGCGCAGTGCGGCGGCCGGGCGAGTGGCCTGGCTGCCGACATTGCTCAAAGGGCGACCACGCCTGCGCCAGGACTTATGCTGGCAACTGCGCCAGGCCAAACCCGCAGAGCTGTGGCTGGTGATTGTCGATGCTTCGGCCTCGACCCGTCGCCATCAGGCGCTGGCGCAGACCAAAGGGCTGCTGGCGGCCCTGTTCGACCAGGCCTATCGCCAGCGCGCCCGGCTCGCCCTGCTGACCGCCAGCGGGCGCACGCCACAATGGCAGCGCCATGGTCTGAAGGCTTCGGCGGCCTTGCAGCCCTGGCTGCAAGCCTTGGGCGCCGGTGGTGGTACGCCGCTGATCGCCGCACTGGAACAGGCACGGCACTGGCTACAGGCACGCCAGCGTGCCCACCCGGAAGAGGCGTTGCGTTGCCTGGTGTTTACCGATGGTCGGCTGCAGCATTGGAACACCGTACAGCCCATGCCCTGCGCAACTTTATTGGTGGATATGGAACTGGCGCCCGTTCGTCTTGGGCGCGCACAGCGTCTGGCTGAGCAATTGCAGGCCGATTACCAGCACTTGCAGCAATTCAAAGTCTTGGGCTGAGTCGGAGTGGCGCGACACTATGTCGCAATAGAGAAAGTTGCCAGGGCAGCAACTTTGCATTCGAACAAGTGCGTGGCGATGCACGCACTTGGTTTGCCGGGTGCTATTACTTAGGCATCGACCATGGTTGCAGGTCGTAGCCTTTTTCGCACAGTTCGGCGCGCACTTCCTCGATCAGGCTGGCCCATTGGGCAGGGTCGGAATAGATACGCGAGGACACCTGCTTGCTGCCGATGCGGGTGCTGGTCCGGTCGATCACTGCCAGGCTTAGCTCACCAGTACCGTTGGGTGCATCCCAGGCTACGCACTGGAAAGGTTCGAAGGCGTGGTCGGCAATCAGCAGTGCTTCGTTGACACGGAGCGGGGCATTCATGGTTCGGTCTCTCTATGGTCCCAAACATCGAAGTTAAGTCCGCGTTGCTTCAAAGTCGCCTCATTCATCGCGAAGTGCAGCGCGGGGTTATGTGTACTGATGCTCGTTGTCCGGGGGCAAGTCACACAATAGGTGTAAATTTTTTTGTCAGGGGCAAATCCGTTGTTGCCTGCGCCGCCATGTGATGTCGATAAAACGCGAAAATTCCCGTGGCACTTTGTAAAAAAATGCGTCGGCAGACAGACGGTACTGGGAACTGTCAACTTCGTTGCTACTGTTTAACAGGCGCCACAACTTGCTGTTTTACTTCATAAAACCAAAAACTGGCGCCAAGGATCGGTCATGCTACAGCTTGCCGCTCAACGCCGTTTGCTCATCGTCGACCCCTGCGACGACTGCCACCGTTTGTTGCCTGGCCTGCGAAACGCAGGTTGGGATGTAGACAGCTGCATGCTCGGCGCGGCGCTGGATCATCCTTGTGACGTGGGCTTGTTGCGCTTGCAGGCTTCGCACCTGAGGCAACCGGATGCGGTCAAGGACATGATCAAGCGCAGTAACACCGAATGGATCGCCGTGCTCAGCGCCGAACAGTTACGGATGCCGGCATTCGGCGATTTCGTCTGCGAATGGTTCTTCGATTTCCATACCTTGCCGTTCGATGTCTCCCGTGTGCAGGTCACCCTGGGCCGGGCCTTCGGCATGGCGCGCCTGCGTGGCAAAGGGGCAGCCAAGGTGGATGAGTCCACCCACGAACTGCTGGGCGAAAGCCGCCCCATTCGAGACCTGCGCAAGCTGCTGGGCAAGCTGGCGCCCACCGAGTCACCTGTGTTGATCCGTGGTGAAAGCGGTACCGGCAAGGAGCTGGTGGCCCGTACCCTGCACCGGCAGTCGCAACGTAGCGAGCAACCGTTCATCGCCATCAACTGCGGCGCCATTCCCGAGCACCTGATCCAGTCGGAACTGTTCGGCCATGAAAAAGGCGCCTTTACCGGGGCCCACCAACGCAAGACCGGGCGCATCGAGGCGGCCCATGGCGGCACGCTGTTTCTCGATGAAATCGGTGATTTGCCACTGGAGCTGCAAGCCAACCTGCTGCGCTTCTTGCAGGAGAAGCATATCGAGCGGGTGGGCGGCAGCCAGCCGATCCCGGTGGATGCCCGCGTGCTGGCCGCGACCCATGTGGACCTGGAAAGGGCCATCGAGCAGGGGCGTTTTCGTGAAGACTTGTATTACCGCCTGAATGTGTTGCAAGTGGTGACCGCGCCACTGCGTGACCGGCATGGTGACTTGTCGATGCTGGCCAGCCATTTTGCCCATTTCTACAGCCTGGAAACCGGGCGCAGGCCGCGCTCGTTCAGCGACCATGCCCTGGCGGCCATGGGCAGGCATGACTGGCCGGGCAACGTGCGTGAACTGGCCAACCGCGTACGACGTGGCCTGGTGCTGGCCGAAGGCCGACAGATCGAAGCGCAGGACCTGGGCCTGCTGACCATCGACCAGGGGCAACAGCCGCTGGGTACGCTGGAAGAGTACAAGCAACGGGCCGAGCGCCAGGCGTTGTGCGACGTGCTTAACCGGCACAGCGATAACATGAGCGTGGCGGCCAAGGTGCTGGGGATATCGCGGCCAACCTTTTACCGGTTGCTGCACAAGCACCAGATCCGCTGACCTGCGCGATTCCTGTAGGAGCGGCCTTGTGTCGCGATCGGGCGCGAAGCGGCCGAAATTCAGGCGCCGCCGTTTGTCAGACAGTTACGGGATGCAGATTTGGCGGCCGCTTCGCGCCCGATCGCGACACAAGGCCGCTCCTACAGGTATCGCATGAGCTCCTGGTTTCACAATTATTAACAAAGTATCAGATGAGACAAAATTGACTCATTTTGCGCTCATGCCTATCATCCGAGCCGTTTTTCCATTTAAAGCTCGGGTGAATCATGAGCAACTTGCGTGCAATAGGAATGGCCAGTTGCCTGGCGGCGGCCGTCGTCCTGGCCGGCTGCGGCGAAGCTGAAGCGCCGCCGACCGAGGCACAGAACGCCTTGCCAGTCCAGACCGTAACGGTCGCCAGCGAACCCCTGACCCTGGCGGCAACCCTGCCTGGCCGGGTCGAACCCATGCGCGTGGCCGAGGTGCGTGCCCGGGTGGCAGGCATCGTCCTGCACAAGGGTTTTGAAGAGGGCGCCGACGTCAAGGCCGGCGACGTGCTGTTCCAGATCGACCCGGCCCCGTTCAAGGCTGCCCTGGCTCGCGCCGAAGCCGACCTGGCCCGGGCCCAGTCGGTTATGTTCGAAGCCCAGGCGCGGGTGCAGCGCTACCAGCCGTTGGTGAAGATACAGGCCGTCAGCCAGCAGGATTTCGACACTGCCAGTGCCAACCTGCGCAGTGGCCAGGCCGCCGTGCGTTCGGCCCGGGCTGATGTCGAGACGGCACGCCTGAACCTGGGCTACGCCACGGTCAAGGCACCGATTTCCGGGCGCATTGGCCGGGCGCTGGTCACCGAAGGGGCGCTGGTGGGGCAGGGCGACGCCACGCTGATGGCGCGCGTGCAGCAACTGGACCCGATCTACGTCGATTTCACCCAGTCCGCCGCCGACGCCCTGCGCCTGCGCCAGGCGCTGAAGGACGGTGCACTGGCCGCCGGCGACCAGCAGGCCCTGACGGCCCGGGTAGAAGGCACCGACTACGAGCGCCAGGGCGCACTGATGTTCACGGATATCGCGGTGGACCGGGGCACTGGCCAGGTCACCCTTCGCGGTCGCTTCGACAATGCCGATGGCATCTTGCTGCCGGGCATGTATGTGCGCGTGCGCACCCCCCAAGGCACCGACAACCAGGCCATCCTGGTACCGCAGCGCGCCATTCAGCGCGGTAGCGACGGCGAGGCCCGGGTAATGCTGGTGGGCATCGGCGGGGTTGCCGAGGCGCGCAGTGTGCGCACAGGTGTGATGCACGGCGCCCGCTGGCAGGTCACCGAAGGCCTGCACCCCGGTGACCAGGTGATCGTCGGCAGCCCTGCCGGCCTGGCTCCGGGCATGTCGGTAACACCGGCCCCGGCGCAACAAGCCGCCGTACGCTGAGGCGAGGGTAACGCGATGTCCAAGTTCTTCATCAAACGGCCGAATTTTGCCTGGGTCGTGGCGCTGTTCATTTCCCTGGCCGGGCTGCTGGTAATCCCCACGCTGCCGGTGGCCCAGTACCCCAACGTGGCGCCACCACAAATCACCATCACCGCCACCTACCCGGGCGCTTCGGCCAAGGTCCTGGTGGATTCGGTCACCAGCATCATCGAAGAGTCGCTCAACGGCGCCAAGAACCTGCTGTACTTCGAGTCCACCAACAACTCCAACGGCATGGCCGAAGTGGTGGTCACTTTCGAGCCGGGTACCGACCCGGAGCTGGCCCAGGTCGATGTGCAAAACCGCCTTAAAAAGGCCGAGGCACGCATGCCGCAGGCGGTGATCACCCAAGGCATCCAGGTCGAGCAGACCAGTGCCGGCTTCTTGCTGATCTACGCGCTCAGTTACAAGGAAGGCGCTGGCAAGGCCGACACCACGGCGTTGGGCGACTACGCGGCGCGCAACATCAACAATGAGCTACGCAGGGTACCGGGTGTAGGCAAGTTGCAGTTCTTCTCGTCGGAAGCGGCCATGCGCGTCTGGGTCGACCCGCAGAAGCTGGTGGGCTACGGGCTGTCGATCGATGACGTGAGCAACGCCATTCGCGGGCAGAACGTGCAGGTGCCTGCCGGCAGCTTCGGCAGTGCGCCGGGCAGCAGCCAACAGGAACTCACCGCCACCCTGGCCGTGCAAGGTACCCTGGACGACCCACAGGCGTTTGGCCGTGTGGTGCTACGAGCCAACCCGGACGGTTCGTTGGTGCGCCTGGCCGATGTCGCCCGCCTGGAAGTGGGCATGGAAAGCTACAACTTCGCTTCGCGCCTGAACGGCAAGCCAGCCGTGGCCGGCGCGGTGCAGCTGGCGCCGGGCGCCAATGCGCTGAAAACCGCCGAGCTGGTCAAGGATCGCCTGGCCGAGCTGAGCGCGTTCTTCCCCGAGGGCGTCGAGTACTCGGTGCCGTATGACACCTCGCGCTTTGTCGACGTGGCCATTGAAAAGGTCATTCACACCCTGCTCGAAGCCATGGTCCTGGTGTTTCTGGTGATGTTCCTGTTCCTGCAGAACATCCGCTACACCTTGATCCCGTCGATCGTGGTGCCCGTGTGCCTGCTGGGTACGTTGATGGTGATGAAACTGCTGGGCTTCTCGGTGAACATGATGACCATGTTCGGCATGGTGCTGGCCATCGGCATTCTGGTGGACGACGCCATCGTGGTGGTGGAGAACGTCGAACGGATCATGGCCGAGGAGGGGCTGTCGCCCGTCGATGCCACCGTCAAGGCCATGGGCCAGGTCTCGGGTGCGATCATCGGCATCACCCTGGTGCTGTCGGCGGTGTTCATGCCGCTGGCGTTCATGTCTGGTTCGGTGGGGGTGATCTACCAGCAGTTCTCGCTGTCATTGGCAGTGTCGATCCTGTTCTCGGGCTTTCTGGCGCTCACCTTCACCCCGGCCCTGTGCGCCACGCTGCTCAAGCCGGTGGCCCCCGGGCACCATGAGAAGCGCGGTTTCTTCGGCGCCTTCAACCGTGGCTTTGCCCGGCTGACCGAGCGTTATTCGGTCATGAACACAACCTTGGTACGGCGTGCCGGCCGCTACATGCTGGTGTATGTCGGCATCCTGGCGATGCTCGGCTACTTCTACCTGCGTTTGCCGGAGTCCTTCGTGCCGGTTGAAGACCAGGGCTACGCGATTGTCGACGTGCAGTTGCCGCCGGGGGCCAGCCGTGTGCGCACCGACGCGACCGGGCAGGCCCTGGAGCAGTTCCTGATGTCGCGTGAAGCACTGGCGTCGGCGTTCATGGTCAGCGGCTTCAGCTTCTCGGGCATGGGCGAGAACGCCGCGCTGGCGTTCCCTACCTACAAAGACTGGTCGGTACGTGGCGCCGGGCAATCGGTGGACGCCGAAACCCAGGCGATCAATGCGCAGTTCGCCGGTTACGGCGATGGCACGATCATGGCGGTCAACCCGCCACCCATCGATGGCCTGGGCAATGCCGGTGGCTTTGCCCTGCGCCTGCTCGACCGCGGCGGCCTGGGCCGTGAAGCGTTGCTGGCGGCCCGTGACAAGATCCTTGGCGAGGCCAACGGCAACCCGGTCATCTTGTACGCAATGATGGAAGGGCTGGCCGAGGCGCCGCAACTGCGCGTCGATATCGACCGGGAAAAGGCCCGCGCCCTGGGGGTGGCCTTCGAGACCATCAACAGCACCCTGGCCACTGCGTTTGGCTCGGCGGTGATCAATGACTTCGCCAACGCCGGCCGGCAACAGCGGGTGGTGGTGCAGGCGGAGCAGGGCGAACGCATGACGCCGGAGAGCGTGCTGCGCCTTTACGCGCCGAACGCCGATGGCCAGCAGGTGCCGTTCAGCAGCTTCGTTACCACCCGCTGGGAAGAAGGGCCGGTACAGATCGTGCGCTACAACGGCTACCCGTCGATCCGTATTTCCGGGGATGCCGCACCGGGCTACAGCACCGGCCAGGCCATGGCCGAGATGGAGCGCCTGGTCAGCGAGTTACCGCCGGGTATCGGCTATGCCTGGACTGGCTTGTCCTACCAGGAAAAGGTCTCCAGCGGCCAGGCCAGCAGCCTGTTCGCCTTGGCGATCCTGGTGGTGTTCCTGCTGCTGGTGGCGCTGTACGAAAGCTGGGCCATCCCGCTGACGGTGATGCTCATCGTGCCGATTGGCGCGCTGGGGGCGGTGCTGGCGGTGATGGTTACCGGCATGCCCAACGATGTGTACTTCAAGGTCGGCCTGATCACCATCATCGGCCTGGCGGCGAAGAACGCCATCCTGATCGTCGAGTTCGCCAAGGAGCTATGGGAGAAGGGTTACAGCCTGCGGGACGCCGCCATCGAGGCTGCACGCCTGCGCTTCCGGCCCATTGTGATGACCTCGATGGCCTTCATTCTTGGCGTTGTGCCCCTGGCCATCGCCAGCGGTGCCGGTGCTGCCAGCCAGCGGGCGATTGGTACCGGGGTGATTGGCGGCATGCTCAGCGCCACGTTGCTGGGTGTGGTGTTCGTGCCGATCTGTTTTGTCTGGGTGCTGTCGCTGCTCAAGCGCAAACCGGCGCCGCCGGCCCAAGCTCCTTTGGTTGGATGATCCAGCCGTTTCGGCCCCTGGGACCCGTGCCCAGGGGCCTTTTTTTTGTCAGGACGCAGGCCGGGCCTGTGCGCCTTGCAGGAACAATTGCTCCAGCGCCAGCGCCGAATTGGCACTGGCCGCGCGGCCGCGCCGCTCGGCGTCGACCATGCCGTAGATCTGGGTGATGAACATCTCGGTGAATACGGCAGCGCTGATGTCGATACGCAACACACCCATTTGCTGCGCACGCAGGAAGAACGCATCCATCGCCTGGGTGTAGGCCAGCCAGCGGCGGTCTTCGCTGTCACCCAGCAAGGTGTCGGGGCGGTACTGGAACATCAGGAACACCAGCATCTCGCGGTGCTTGAGGTGCTCGGCAATCAGGTGGCGCACTGCGGCCAGGGGTTCGGCCGTGTCCAGGGCGGCATTGTCGATTACCTGGTTGAGCACCCGCTCGCCATGGTTCTCGAGCATGGCGACCAGGTTATCGCGGGTGCCGCAGAAGCGGTGCAGGGTGGCTTTGCTGACGCCAGCGGTTTCGGCCAGCTCCTTGAGGGTGGCGCGGGGGTGGACCACGATGGCGTGGGCCAGGGCCTTGAGCAGGCGTTCATCGTGCGGGGTGGGGTGCATCGGCATGCCTCGCGTGGGTTGCATGGCGATTATTGTGCAGGAACTGAGAGGGGGATCAAGTGCCGAAGTCTCATTTGAGACTTTTTTGTGTCTTTGCTGGCCTCTTCGCGGGCATGCCCGCTCCCACAGATGCTGCACAGCCATGGAGGCTGTGGATATTCCCTGTGGGAGCGGGCGAGCCCGCGAAAGGGCCCTTACAGGCTAACGATCAATGCATCCCGCGCGGAATGGTCTTCAGCAGGTCTTCCGGGCTGATATGCCCGACCACCTGGGCCACCGCGCTGCCTGGGGTCGGCAGGTCGATGATGTGGCTCTTCATCTTGCCGACCACATGCATTTCGCAGGGTTTGCAGTCGAATTTCAGGGTCAGCACCTCGTCACCCTGAATCAGCTGCATCGGTGCCACCTTGGTGCGCACGCCGGTCACGCCTTTGGCCTGCTTGGGGCACAGGTTGAAGGAGAAGCGCAGGCAATGCTTGGTGATCATCACCGGCACTTCGCCGTGCTCTTCATGGGCCTCGTAGGCCGCGTCGATCAGTTGCACGCCATGCCGGTGGTAGAAGTCGCGGGCCTTCTGGTTGTACACGTTGGCCAGGAACGACAGGTGCGACTCGGGGTACACCGGCGGCGGCGTGGTTTCAGCTTTGCGCCCGCCACGTGGGTGCGCCTTGATACGCGCCTCGGTCAGCGCCTCGATGGCTTCACGGCGCAGGGCCTTGAGCTGCGAGTTGGGGATGAAGTACGCCTGCGGCGCGTCCAGTTCGATGCTGCTGGCGTGGTACATCGTGGTACCCAGTTGGCCGAGCAGGTCGTGCAACTGGTCCAGTGCCTGCTGCGGCTTGTTGGCCTCGCCGAACGGGCCGTCCAGGGCCACCTGCACGCTGACGCCTTCCTCACTGCTCAGCGTCAGCATCAGGCGCTGCTCGCGCAGTACCGCATGCCACTCCACGCCAACCCGGCGCTCGGACGAGGTGCGTTGCAAAGCCTGCTGCCAGTTGTGGTCGAGGTTGCGCGACAGCGGGTGGTTGGGCCGCAGTTTATGCAAGCCTTCGGGCATTTCGTTGGGCTCGACACGGTAGCGGTAGCGCTTGTTGCCGTCTTCCTCGAACTCGCCACGCGGTTCGGCGATGTTGGCCCGGAAGCCCACCACTTCGCGCTTGACCAGTACATTGAGGCCGTCGCCGTTGGTCAGCGGTACATCGGTAATCACTTGCATGTCCCGCTTGCCGACCTTCTCCACCACGCCCACCGGCAGGCCGGTGAAGGTTGGCGAGTCGAAGGCACCGATATCGACCTTGCGGTCGGTAACGAAGTAATCGGTGCTGCCGCGGTGGAAGGTCTTGTCCGGGTCAGGCAGGAAGAAGTGCTCGGTACGGCCGCTGGATGCACGGGCATATTCCGGGCGGCCTTCGAGGATGGCGTCGAGCTCTTTGCGGTAGTGGGCGGTGATGTTTTTCACATAGCCCATGTCCTTGTAGCGGCCCTCGATCTTGAACGAGCGCACGCCGGCATCGACCAGGTCGGCCAGGTTGGCGGTCTGGTTGTTGTCCTTCATCGACAGCAGGTGCTTCTCGAACGCGACCACGCGGCCCTGGTCATCCTTCAGGGTGTAGGGCAGGCGGCAGGCCTGCGAGCAATCGCCCCGGTTGGCGCTGCGGCCGGTTTGCGCGTGGGAGATGTTGCACTGGCCGGAGAAGGCCACGCACAGCGCGCCGTGGATGAAGAACTCGATGGCAGCGTCGGTTTCGCTGGCGATGGCGCGGATTTGCTGCAAGTTCAGCTCCCGGGCCAGTACCATCTGGGAGAAACCGGCCTGGTCGAGGAACTTGGCCCGCTCCAGGGTGCGGATGTCGGTCTGGGTGCTGGCGTGCAGTTCGATCGGCGGGATATCCAGCTCCATCACCCCCAGGTCCTGCACGATCAGCGCGTCGACACCGGCGTCGTACAGCTGATGGATCAGCTTGCGCGCAGGCTCCAGCTCGTTGTCGTGGAGGATGGTATTGATGGTGGTGAACACGCGTGCGTGGTAGCGACGGGCGAACTCGACCAGTTCGGCGATGTCGCTGACTTCGTTGCAGGCGTTATGGCGCGCGCCAAAGCTTGGGCCACCGATGTAGATGGCATCGGCGCCGTGCAGGATCGCTTCACGGGCGATGGCCACGTCACGGGCAGGGCTGAGCAGTTCCAGGTGATTCTTTGGAAGGGACATGTCGTTATATTTTCGGGCTGTCACGGTTTAGGCGGGCATTGTAGCGGTGAAACGGGCTGGCGGCATCATCGGGGTGCCGGGAGGTGTATTGCCTGGACAAGCCTCATCGCCGGCAAGCCAGCTCCCACAGGTACAGCGCAGCTTTCAAGGCCTGCGCTGTACCTGTGGGAGCTGGCTTGCCAGCGATAAGGCCTTGGCAGGTAAATCAGCGCTTGGCGGCCATCGCCGTCACTTCGACGCGCATGCCTTCAAACGCCAGCGACGCCACACCCACTGCAGCCCGCACCGGCCAAGGCTTGCTGAAGAAGCGCTGATACACCTCGTTGAACGCGGCGCGGTCAGCCATGTCGGTCAGGTAGATGGTCAGGTGCAGCACGCGGTCCATGCCGCTGCCGGCCTTTTCCAGCGCCACTTTCAGCGCCTGCAGGGTGCATTCGCTTTGCGCGACGATATCGCCCAGTTCCAGGCTGCCATCGGCGTGGGTCGGGATCTGCGTGGTAACCAGCACGCCGTTGTACTCGGCGACGTCGGACGAAATCGACTCGGCGTCCGGGTCCGGGGTGTAGATGATGTCTGCTTGTGCCATGGTGTGTTTTGCCTTGCAACGGAAGGAAAGCGGCAAGCCTACGCGAGCAGGCGGGTCCGGTCGAGGGTGCCCCGGTGTTTGAAATACGCCGCGTTCGCCGTCAGAATCGCGCCCCATTGCAAAGCCGGGGGCACACTTTGAACGAACAGACTTTGTCCAGGCGCCTGGAGCGCGTGGCTGCACATGTGCCGCAGGGCGCGCGCCTGGCTGACATCGGCTCCGACCATGGCTTTCTGCCAGTGGCGTTGATGCTGCGTGGCGTGATCGAGGCCGGGGTGGCAGGCGAGGTGGCGCAGACGCCGTTCGCTTCGGCTCAGCGCACTGTGCTCAGGAACGGCCTGCAGGCCTACATCACCGTGCGCCTGGCCGATGGCCTGGCTGCGGTCGAGCCGCAAGACCGTATCTCGGTGGTCAGCATCTGCGGCATGGGTGGCGAAACCATGTGCGAGATCCTGGAGGCCGGCAAGCAGCGCTTGGCGGGTGTCACGCGCCTGGTGCTGCAGCCCAATGGCGCTGAGTGCGAGTTGCGCCAGTGGCTGGCGGGTAATGGCTACCAGATCGTCAGCGAAGAACTGCTGCGGGAAAACCGCTTCGACTACGAAATCATCGTCGCCGAGCCGGGCGGGGCAGCGTACACCGCTGAACAGCTGTACTTCGGCCCGGTGCTGATGCAGGAAAAAAGCGAGGCGTTTCTGGTGAAGTGGCGGCGCATGCTGAAGCAGAAGCAGCAAACCCTGGCCAATTTCGAACGTGCCCGCGATGCGGTGCCTCAGGTAAAGATTGACGCCTTCAACCAGCAGGTGGCCTGGATCACCCAGGTGCTGGCGTGACTTACTGCTGCGAGCAGTTGCCCATTTCGCGGTAGTCTACTTCGCGTTTCTGGCCCTGGTGGTCCACATACACCATGTGCGCGGTACCCACCTGGCAGTCGGCGGCGTTGCTGGCCGGGGTGATGGAGATCACTTTGGCCACATCCAGCGGCATCCCGTACTCATAGTTGGCGCTGCTGCTGACCGGTTGGCTGTTACCTGCATCGGCAAAGGCACCGAACGAGCCGAGGGCAGCGGCAACGGCAATTACAGCGATCGAACGTTTCATGGCAGGCTCCTTTCTTCAATGTATGACATATGATCTATTCATTGGTCATTCACAATAAATGGGCTAGTCCGTGATAGATTCCTGCCTGTAACGCAAGAATAAGACCGAACAAGGAGCACACCTTCATGGACATGCTGCATGCCATGCGTACCTTTGCCCGTGTGGTGGAATGTGGCAGCTTCGCTGCAGCTGCCAATGCCCTGGACATCTCTGCGGCGCAGGTTTCGCGCATTGTCGCGGAACTGGAAAACCAGCTCCAGACGCGCCTGCTGCACCGCACCACGCGGCGCCTGCGCATGAGCGAGGCGGGCGAGCGGTTTCTCGAGCGGGCGCGGCAGATCATGCTGCTGACCGAAGAGGCAGTCGGCGAAGCCCGTGGCGCGCACCTGACCCCACGTGGCCACCTGCGTTTGCATTGCCCGCACGGGCTGGGGCTGTTACTGATGCCGCTGGTGGCTGGCTATAACGCGCTGTTTCCGGACGTGGTGATCGAACTGACCCTGTCCCAGCGCAACCCCGACCCGCTGGCCGAAGGGCATGACGTGGTGATTACTGTGGACGGCGCGCTGCCGGATTCGCAGCTGATAGCCGTGCCGTTGGGCAACATTTTCAGCATCCCCTGCGCGGCCCCCGCTTACCTGGAAACCCATGGTGTGCCCGAGCGCCCCGAAGACTTGCACAACCACCGCTGCCTGCGCATGGCCTACCCGATGTATGAAGGCGACTGGGTATTCCCGCAGGGGGTCGACCAGTGTGTGATCGCGCCGAACGACAGTTTCTCGACCAACGTCGCCGACGCCATGTTGGTGGCCAGCGAGCTGGGCATGGGCATCGGCCTGCTGCCGTTCTATACCGCCAGCCAGGCGATCGGGCAGGGGCGCTTGTGCCGGTTGTTGGCGCCGTACCGCCTGCGCGAAAGTGCGCTGTATGCGATGTATCCGTCACGGCACTACCTGGATGCCAAGGTGCGTACCTGGATCGATTACCTGAAAGAGCAGCTGCCGGCGTTGTTCGAGGGGCATGCGAAAGTGGTGGATGATGCGCGGTATTGGCGCTGAAAGACGGACCTGCGTTGTTGTGGGAGCAACTGTCTCATTCAAAATCTTCAAGCTCGCACAATCTCTGTGGGAGCGGGCGTGCCCGCGAAGCAGGCAACGCGGTGGATGGCACCGGCTTTGCCGGTGTTCGCGGGCACGTCGGATCGCCGCACCGCCGCTCCCACAGGGGTTCGCGCCAGCTTTTAGAAATTGAGCAAGACAGTTGCTCCCACAGACTGGACTGCGGCCGCCTTACTATAGGGGATAGTGCTTCAACTCCCGCGCAATCAGCATCCGCTGGATTTCGCTAGACCCTTCATAGATCTGCGTGATCCGCGCATCCCGGTAGTAGCGCTCCACCGGGTAATCCTCCAGGTAGCCATACCCGCCATGCACCTGGATCGCCATCGAGCACACCCGCTCGGCCATTTCCGAGGCGAACAGCTTGGCCTGTGACGCCTCCGACAGGCACGGCTTGCCGGCGCTGCGCAGGCGGGCGGCATGCAGGATCAGCAAGCGTGCGGCGTTCACCTGCACCTGCATGTCGGCCAGCAGGTTGGCGATGCTCTGGTGCTCGTTGATCGGCTTGCCGAACTGCACGCGGTCACGCGAGTACACCAGCGCCGCCTCGAACGCGGCACGGGCGATGCCCAACGCCTGGGCGGCGATGCCGATTCGGCCGCCTTCAAGGTTGGACAGGGCAATGGCCAGGCCCTTGCCACGCTCGCCAAGGAGGTTGGCAGCGGGGATGCGGCAGTTATCGAAGGTTACTGCGCAGGTATCGGAGGCGCGGATGCCCATCTTGTGTTCGCTGCGGTCTACCTTGAACCCCGGGTTGTCGGTGGGCACGAGGAACGCCGACAAACCCTTCTTGCCCAGTTCAGGGTCGGTCACCGCGAAGACGATGGCCAGGCCGGCGCGGCGGGCATTGCTGACGAACTGTTTGGCACCATTGATGACCCACTGGCCATCGACCAGTTCGGCACGGGTGCGCAGGTTGTGCGCTTCGGAGCCGGCCTGGGGCTCGGTCAGGCAGAAGCAGCCGATCACCTCGCCGCTGGCCAGGCGCGGCAGCCATTGCTGTTGCTGCTCGGCAGTACCGTAGGCCAGCAGCGGGCCGCAGCCCACCGAGTTGTGAATGCTCATCATCGCCCCGGTGGCGCCGCAGCCGGCAGCGATTTCTTCCACGGCCAGGGCGTAGGCGACGTAGTCGGTATAGCTGCCGCCAAAGTCCTCCGGCACCACCATGCCCAGCAGGCCCAGTTCGCCCATCTTGCGCACCACACCATCATCGATCCAGCCGGCCTTTTCCCAGGCTTGTGCATGCGGGGCGATTTCGCCACGGGCAAAGTCCCGGGCCATGTCGCGGATCATGATCTGTTCTTGGCTCAGTTCCAGGTCTTGCATCGGTGTACTCCCGGGCTCACAGGCCTTCGAAGAATTGGTCAACCCGCTGCTGCTGCAGCGCGGCCAGGGTCGGCGGGTTCCAGCGGGGCTGCTTGTCCTTGTCGACGATCAGGGCGCGTACCCCTTCGATGATATCGCCGTGCCGGAACCACTGGCGGTCCAGGTGCAGCTCCATGGCAAAGCAGTCGTCCAGGCCCAGGTGGCGGCCACGGCGCAGCATCTCCAGCGTAATCGCCATGGCCAGTGGCGAGCGGCTTTCCAGCTGGTCGGCAGTGGCGACGGCCCAGGCATGGCTGTCGCCGATGCTTACCGCACGCAGCTGCTCGACGATGGCTTGCACGGTAGGCAGGGCGAAAAAGTGGTCGATGACCGGGCGCAGTTTTTCCAGTGGCGCATCGTCCAGCACCTGCGTGCCCAGCTTGGCCAGCAGGTTCTGCAGGTCCTTGAGCGGGTTGTCGCCAAAACTCAGTTGGTCCAGGCCTTGGTCAAGGGCGGCGAGCTGGCCGCTGGCCAGGTACCAGTCGGCCAGGCCGCAGTACAGTGCGTCGGCCGCCTGGATCTGGGCGCCGCTGACGCCCAGGTAAGTACCCAGCTCGCCGGGGATGCGCGACAGGAAGTAGCTGCCGCCAACATCGGGGAAGTAGCCAATGCCGACCTCGGGCATGCCCAGCCGGCTGCGCTCGGTGACCACGCGCAGGTCGCAGCCTTGGGCCAGGCCCATGCCGCCGCCCAGGGTAAAGCCGTCCATCAGCACCAGCACCGGTTTGCGGTAGCGGTGGATGACCAGGTCGAGGGCGTATTCCTCGACAAAGAAGGTTTCATGCAGTGTGTCGCCGGCTTTGAAGCTGTCGTGCAGCGAGCGGATATCGCCCCCGGCGCAGAAGCCTTTGGGGCCCTCGCCGCGCAGTACCACGGCGCGCACGTGTGGGTCTTCGGCCCACTTGTCGAGGTGCTGGCGCAGGCTGCGGACCATGTCCAGGGTCAGGGCATTGAGGCCGGCGGGGCGGTTCAGGGTCAGGTGGCCGACCTGGTTGCGGACCTCGGCCAATACATGATCGGTTGCCGAGGCTTGAGCGTGCGCAGTCATTGCGTTCTCCCTGCTTTGTTATTGATTTTCCAAGTGAAGTCTGGAGTTCGCTGGAGGATCGCAGGATCCTGTCATGCGAATTTGCCTTGCACAATCGACAATTATGCAGGGGCATCGTGCATTTTTGCCGTGAGCCGGTCAGTTGGCTGGATCATTCATTAACCTTACCGTAATGAACGCGCTGCCAGCTTGATTGATCCGCCACGCAGCGCAGCCCTAAGGTGGCCCCCACGACAGCGAACCTGTGGAGCCACCATGACAATAACTCAGAATCCACCGCCGCAATGGTCGCGACGGCGCGCAGAAAAGCAGCGCCGTCTCGACCGGGTCCGTCACCTTGCCGACGGCGTGGTGCTGCCCACCGAACGTATCGTCGAAGCCCTCGAACTGCTGCTGGCCCCCGGCGACCGGGTGGTGCTGGAAGGCAACAACCAGAAGCAGGCCGACTTCCTCTCGCGCTCGCTGGCCAAGGTCGACCCCGGGCGTTTGCACGACCTGCACATGATCATGCCCAGCGTCAGCCGCGCCGAGCACCTGGACCTGTTCGAACGCGGCATCGCCCGCAAGCTCGACTTTTCCTTTGCCGGCCCGCAGAGCCTGCGCATCGGCCAACTGCTGGAAGATGGCCTGCTCGAAGTCGGTGCCATCCACACCTACATCGAGCTGTACTCGCGGCTGCTGGTCGACCTGATTCCCAACGTCACCCTGGTGGCCGGCTTCATGGCCGACCGCGACGGCAACCTGTATACCGGCCCCAGTACCGAAGACACCCCGGCACTGGTTGAGCCGGCGGCTTTCAGTGACGGCATCGTCATTGCCCAGGTGAACCGGCTGGTGGACCGTGTAGATGACCTGCCACGGGTCGACATTCCGGCATCCTGGGTCGATTTCGTGGTGGTCGCCGACCAGCCCTTCTATATAGAACCGTTGTTCACCCGCGACCCGCGCCACATCAAGCCGGTGCACGTATTGATGGCGATGATGGCCATTCGCGGTATCTACGAAAAACACCAGGTGCAGTCACTGAACCATGGCATTGGCTTCAATACCGCCGCCATCGAACTGATCCTGCCCACCTACGGCGAGTCCCTGGGCCTGAAAGGCAAGATCTGCCGCAACTGGACGCTTAACCCGCACCCCACGCTGATCCCCGCCATCGAGACCGGCTGGGTACAAAGCGTGCACTGCTTTGGCACCGAGCTGGGCATGGAGGACTACATCGCCCAGCGCCCGGACGTGTTCTTCACCGGGCGCGATGGCTCGCTGCGCTCCAACCGCATGATGTGCCAGCTGGCGGGGCAATATGCGGTCGACCTGTTCATCGGTGCCACGTTGCAAGTGGATGGCGATGGCCATTCTTCCACCGTTACCCGCGGCCGCCTGGCTGGCTTTGGCGGTGCACCGAACATGGGCCACGACCCGCGTGGCCGGCGCCACGCAACCCCGGCCTGGCTCGACATGACCGTGCCGCAGACCCTGCTGGAGCGCGGCCGCAAGCTGGTGGTGCAAATGGTCGAGACCTACCAGGAAGGCGGCAAGCCCACTTTCGTGGAAACCCTCGATGCCGTGGAAGTGGCCAAGAAAGCGGGCATGCCGCTGGCGCCGGTAATGATCTACGGCGACGACGTCACCCACCTGCTGACCGAGGAGGGCATTGCCTACCTGTACAAGGCCCGCAGCCTGGAAGAACGCCAGCAGATGATCGCCGCTGTGGCCGGCGTCACCGCCATCGGCCTGCGGCATGACCCGAAAGACACCCTGCGCATGCGCCAACAGGGCCTGATCGCCTTGCCCGAAGACCTCGGCATCCGCCGCACCGACGCCAGCCGCGAGCTGCTGGCCGCGCGCAGCATCGCTGACCTGGTCGAGTGGTCCGGCGGCCTCTACAACCCGCCTGCACGGTTCAGGAGCTGGTGATGAGCGCACTCGACTTGCAACCGCACCGGCTTCTTCGCGGGCACGCCCGCTCCCACAGTGGGTTTGCTGAACTTGATACCAATGCGATCCCTGTGGGAGCGGGCATGCCCGCGAAGAGGCCAGCCCAGACAACCCAGATCCAACTGCCAGACCATTTGGCCGACCTGGCCGTAGAAGCCCTGATCGACGAAGCCGACCTGTCCCCCAAACCAGGCCTCGTCGACCGCCGCAGCAACGGCGCCCACCACGACATGTCGCTGTCCCTGATGCACGCTTCGGCGCTGTCACTGTGGCCCTGCCTGCGGCAAATGGCCGAAGCCGCGCAAACCGTCGGCGAAATCAGCCAGCCCCTGCGTGCCTCACTCGGCCAACTCGGCCGCGAAGGCGAAGCCGCCATGCTCGCCACCACTGGCGGGGTAAACACCCACCGCGGCGCAATCTGGGCACTGGGCCTGCTGGTAGCGGCCACAGCCCTTGATACCCAGGCCAACGCCAGCACCCTGGCCGCCCGCGCCGGGCGCATTGCCGTGCTGGACGACCCGGCCATGGCCCCGCAAGACAGCCACGGCCAGCAGGTGCGCCGCCGCTATGGCACAAGCGGCGCCCGCGAACAGGCGCAACAAGGCTTCCCCGCGGTCATCGCGCACGGCTTGCCACAACTGCAACGCAGCCGTGCCGCCGGTGCCAGCGAGCCGCACGCCCGGCTCGATGCACTGTTGGCGATCATGGCTGTGCTCAGCGACACCTGCGTGCTCTGGCGCAGCGGCCCGGCCGGCCTGGCCAGTGTGCAGCAAGGTGCGCTGGCCGTGCTGGCCGAAGGCGGTAGCGCCAGCCTGGCCGGCCGCCGCCAACTGCGCCAGCTGGACCAGCACCTGCTGCACCTGAACGCCTCACCGGGCGGCGCCGCCGACTTGCTGGCCGCCTGCCTGTACCTCGACAAAGCCGGGAGCCTGTGACATGGAAACCCTGAATTTTCAATTCCCCGCCGCCGAACCGGGCCGTGGCCGCACGCTGGTGGGCTGCGTCAGCTCTGGCGACCTGGAAGTGCTGATCGAGCCCGGCACTGCCGGCAGCCTGCATATCCAGGTGGTCACGTCGGTCAACGGCAGCGGCGCCCGCTGGGCACAGCTGTTCCAGCGCCTGTTCGAGGGCCGCGCCTGGCCGGCTGTGAACATCGACATCCATGACTTCGGCGCTACCCCGGGCGTGGTTCGCCTGCGCCTTGAGCAAGGCTTCGAGGAGATTGCCCATGACTGACACCGCACGCTTGCTGCGCAGCCGCAGCTTAGTCGAACTGGGCGCCCGCCAACGGGCGCGTGCCTTGCTCGATCCGGGTACTTTCCGTGAACTGCTGGGCCCGTTCGATCGGCTGATGTCGCCGTGGTTGCCACGCCAGGGCATCGTGCCGCAGGCCGATGATGGCGTGGTCATCGCCAAGGGCCTGCTGAATGGGCGCAACGCCGTGGTCGCCGCCATTGAAGGCGGTTTTCAGGGCGGCAGCATGGGCGAAGTGGGTGGCGCCAAGATTGCCGGCGCCCTGGAACTGGCCATTGAAGACAACCGCAACGGCATGCCCACGTGTGCGGTGTTGCTGCTGGAAACCGGTGGGGTGCGTTTGCAGGAGGCCAACCTGGGCCTGGCGGCGATTGCCGAGATCCAGGCGGCGATTGTCGAGCTGCGTAGCTGGCAGCCGGTGATCGGGCTGATTGCCGGCTCGGTCGGTTGCTTTGGTGGCATGTCCATCGCCGCAGGGCTGTGCAGCCACTTGCTGGTCACCCGTGAAGCGCGCCTGGGCCTCAACGGGCCACAAGTGATCGAACAGGAAGCGGGTATTGCCGAGTACGACGCCAAGGACCGCCCCTTCATCTGGAGCCTCAGCGGTGGCGAACAGCGCCATGCCAGCGGGCTGGTCGATGGTTATGTGGCCGACGACATCGATGCCCTGCGCGAACGCTTGCTGCAACTGCTCGGCGCGCCCTCCAAAGACCGCGCCAGCCAGCACGGCTGGTTCCTCGACCGGCTGGCCCGGCTGGGCGATGACTGCCCGCAACTGGACGCTGCCGCCGTGCGTGACCTTTACCAAGGAGAAGCTAAATGAACCGTGCCTTGAACTGGCTGCCGGGCCTGGCCGGCGGGCAAACCTTGCCGGGCTACCCTGCATCGCTAAAGGTCATCGACGGCGAACTGGACAATCGCCTGGCACGCTTCATCGCCGTGGTCCCGGATGCCGACAACCCGTTCCCCCGGGCGCGTTCCGGTGAAGTTGGCCTGCTGGAAGGCTGGGGCTTGGCCAAGGCCGTGAGCGAGGCGGTGGAGGCTGATCGCAATGGCCAGAAGCGTGCGATTGTCGCGGTCATCGACGTGCCAAGCCAGGCCTATGGTCGTCGCGAGGAAGCCTTGGGCATTCACCAGGCCTTGGCCGGTGCCGTGCAGGCTTATGCCCAGGCGCGGTTGGCCGGGCACCCGGTGATCGGTTTGCTGGTCGGCAAGGCCATGTCCGGTGCCTTCCTGGCCCATGGTTACCAGGCCCAGCGCCTGATCGCACTGGACGATGCCGGGGTGATGGTGCACGCCATGGGCAAAGCGGCAGCCGCGCGCATCACCCTGCGCAGCGTCGAGCAACTGGAAGCGCTGGCCGCCGAGGTGCCACCCATGGCATACGACCTCAACAGCTATGCCTCGCTTGGCTTGTTGTGGCGCCGCCTGACGGTGGAAAGCGCCGAGGCCCCGAGCGCTGCCGACATCGCGCAAGTGCGTGCTTGCCTGGCCGAGGCAGTGCACGACATAGGCAGCTCGACTGACCTGTCGTCACGGCTGGCGGGGGAAAACCGCAGTGCCTCGCGCCAGGTACGCGAGCAGCTGCGCCGCCAGTGGCAGGGCGCTTGAGATGAACGCGCCAAGGCCGCACGACCTGCTGTGGGGGATGCCCGTGTCGGGCTTGCCCACGGGCGCGCCGCAGTGGGCGCAGGAGGTGTTGGCAAGCGGTCAGCCGGTGGTGGTGCGGCGTGCCGCGTGTGACCACGGCTGGGTAGCGGTAGGGCTGCGTGGTCAGGGCCGGGCTCAACGGTTGGGCGCGCTGATGCGCCTGGCTGATATCAAGCGTCAGCAAAGCCCCGAAGCCCTGCGCGTGGCGGTACAAAGCCCATGGCCCGCGTTGCAGGCGCTGGCTTCGGTCACCCCGGTTTTGCAGGCCAGCGGCCTGGCCTGGGGGCCGACGGGTGGGGTGGGCTACCAACTTGCGACCGGCATTGAAGTGGTCCACGCCGGCAGTGACCTTGACCTGCTGTTGCGCGCACCACAACCGCTGGCCCGCGCCCAGGCGCGAGAGCTGCTGGATATCCTCGATTGCGCGCCGTGCCGTATCGATGTGCAACTGGAAACCCCGGCGGGTGCGGTTGCCCTGCGCGAGTGGGCCGGTTTTGCCCGCCGCGTACTGCTCAAATCGCCCCATGGTCCGCGGCTGGTCAGCGCCCCTTGGGCGGTGATGGAGGGCGCCGCATGAGCAGCCTGTTCGCCTTCCCCGGCCAGGGGGCCCAGCAGGCGGGCATGCTGCACTGCCTGCCTGAAGGTTGCGGGCAACTGCTGGAAGAGGCCAGTGATGTTCTCGGCCAGCAGGCGCTGATGCTGGACAGCCAGCAAGCCTTGCAATCTACCCGCGCCGTGCAGCTGTGCCTGCTGCTGAGCGGCGTGGCCTGGGCCCGTTGGTTGATGCAGCGCAGCCCTGCACCGGATTATGTAGCGGGTTTGTCGATCGGGGCCTATCCGGCAGCGGTTGTGGCGGGTGCTCTGGGCTTTGCCGATGCCGTGCGCCTCATTGCCCTGCGTGGCGAGTTGATGCAGCGTGCCTGGCCGCAGGGGTACGGCATGACCGCGCTGAGCGGGCTGGACCTGGCCAGTGTCGAGCGGTTGCTGGGTGAGGTGGGCGGCGAGGTGTATGTCGCCAACCTCAACAGCGACAACCAGGTTGTCATTGCCGGTAGCGATGCGGCGATGGCTGCGGTCGCGGCCAGGGCGCGCAGCCTGGGCCGGGGTGTAGCGCGGCGGCTGGCGGTCAGTGTGCCATCGCATTGCCGGTTGCTCGATGGCCCGGCAGCGGAGTTGGCCAGTGCGTTCGCCACCGTCGAGCTGCAACGGCCCCGTATCACTTACCTCAGTGGCAGTAGTGCGCGGCCGATCTTCGACCCGCAGCGCCTGCGTGACGACCTGGCCGGCAACATGGCGCGGGTGGTCGATTGGCGTGCTACGTTGCGCAACGCCTTTGAGCGCGGGGTGCGCCTGCACATCGAAATGCCGCCCGGCAGCGTGCTCAGCGGGTTGGCCCGGCCCGTGTTCGAGCAGGGCAGGGTGGTGGCAGTGGAAGGCACCCGTTGGGATACCCTGGATGCGCTATTGCGCCAGGAGGTGGCCCAGACCCGATGATTGCAGCCGGCTGGCGCGGTCCCTGTGGGAGCGGGCATGCCCGCGAACACGGGCGAAGCCCGTGCCGTACACCGAGGTGCCTGTTTCGCGGGCGCGCCCGCTCCCACAAAGACTGCGTACGCGGCACAAGTGTGTGTTTACAAGAACAACAACAAGCAACTTCGACACTACCTGAGGACAACAACAATGATCATCTATGGTGTGGCACTGCTGGCGGTATGCACGCTGGCCGGCGTCATCGTCGGCGACTTCCTGGGCGTGCTGCTGGGCGTCAAATCCAATGTGGGCGGGGTCGGCATCGCCATGATCCTGCTGATCTGCGCACGCCTGTACATGCACCGCAACGGCGGCATGAGCAAGGAGTGCGAATTCGGTGTGGGCTTCTGGGGCGCGATGTACATCCCGGTCGTGGTGGCCATGGCGGCCCAGCAAAACGTGGTCACCGCCCTGCACGGCGGGCCAGTAGCGCTGCTGGCGGCAGTAGGTGCGGTGCTGGTGTGCGGCGCGACCATCGCCCTGATCAGCCGCAGCCATCGCGGCGAGCCATTGCCTGCGCTTGAACCCACCCCCGAAACCAGCACGCACGTTGCCCCGGCAGGAGGTCGTTGAACATGTGGCCGATCATTGACAATGCCCTGGAACACAACGGCCTGATCACTGCCTTTGCAGTGGTGGGCGCCATCATGTGGTTGTCGGTTGTGCTGTCGAAATACCTCACGTTCGGCCGGGTGCACGGCTCGGCCATCGCCATCGTCATC
This sequence comes from Pseudomonas sp. NPDC090592, assembly GCF_044769185.1. Classification (NCBI taxonomy): domain Bacteria; kingdom Pseudomonadati; phylum Pseudomonadota; class Gammaproteobacteria; order Pseudomonadales; family Pseudomonadaceae; genus Pseudomonas; species Pseudomonas sp. NPDC090592. The sequence goes on along the minus strand of NZ_JBIVXJ010000005.1, from coordinate 110,303 downwards.
GGCCTGGTGCTGGCCTGGGTAGGCGGCACCGTGACGGGCGGGCAGAAAGGCCTGGCCGACATGGCGCTGTTCTCCGGCATCGGCCTGATGGGTGGGGCCATGTTAAGGGACTTCGCCATCGTTGCCACGGCCTTCGAAGTGCAGGCCACCGAAGCGCGCAAGGCCGGCATGATCGGTGCGGTGGCGCTGTTGCTGGGCACGGTGTTGCCGTTCATTGTCGGCGCGGCGGTGGCCTACGCCTTCGGCTACCGCGATGCGGTGAGCATGACCACCATCGGCGCGGGCGCAGTGACGTATATCGTCGGGCCGGTGACCGGGGCGGCGCTGGGTGCCAGTTCGGATGTGATGGCCCTGTCGATTGCCACCGGGCTGATCAAGGCGATCCTGGTGATGGTGTTCACCCCGGTGTCGGCACGCCTGCTGGCACTGGACAACCCGCGGTCGGCGATGGTGTTCGGTGGCTTGGCGGGGACGGTATCGGGCGTGACAGCAGGGCTGGCGGCGACGGATCGGCGGCTGGTGCCGTATGGCGCGTTGACGGCCACCTTCCATACCGGGTTGGGGTGCTTGATGGGGCCTTCGATCCTGTATTTCTGCGTACGCGGTCTGGTCGGCTAAAGGAAATCTGAAAAGCGAACATTGTGGGAGCGGGCTTGTCCCGCGAACACCGGCGAAGCCGGTGCCATGTACCGCGTAGCCCCATTCGCGGGACAAGCCCGCTCCCACATCGGCTGCATCGTCATCCAGGCTACGACGTGCCCCCATTTTAGGGGGACAATGCCGGGTGATCCTCCCCAATCTGCTTCGGTTGCCTACGTAACCTGCTGAAAAACTGAAAGATTTACTCCTGGCACACACCTTGCTCCACACCTTCGCAGAGTCCCTGTGTCCCGGAGGTGCAGCATGTCTACGCCACGCAAAGGCCCCCTTCTGTCATCACTCGTTCTGGCCCTGCTCGGCTGGGAAACGACCAGCGAGGCGGCCGTGCAGTGCCAGCGCACCTTGGTCGCCAACGTGGTGGCGCTGGACCAGCCACTGATGTTCAACCGCCTTGGCGCGCAAAACGCCAACGGCATGATGTTCGCCCTGCGTGAAGACGTGGTGGACGACAAGCAGGTCCCCCTGAGCAAGGGCGGGGCCGCCGTGCCGGGCAAGGTCACCCTGCGCCCCGACAAGCGCCCACGGCCAATCGTGCTGCGCGTGGCAGCAGGTGACTGCCTGACCGTCAACCTGACCAACTTGCTCGCCTACCAGGCCAACCCCAACAAGCACGGTATCGACCCCGAAGAAAACGAAGTCGAAGGCGAGGAGGAAGGGCCGGAGAACGAAGTCGAGAATGGAGGCGGTGAGGATTTCGTCGCCGATGAACAGGTGAACGACCGGCATGTCGGTTTCCAGGTAAACGGCATGCAGGCGGTCAACAGCATTGGTGACATCGCTGCCAACACCGGCCGCAATGGCAACTTCCTGGTGTCCCCTGGCAACACCCGCAGCTACACCTTGTACGCCGAGCGCGAGGGGGCCTTTGCGGCCACCAGCCAAGGCGCAACCTTTGGCGGCCAGGGTGGGGCGGGTAACGTTGCCAACGGCCTGTTCGGCCAGGTGGTGGTCGTCCCCAAAGGTGGGCGAACCTACCGCAATACCCTGACCGAAGAAGAAATGCGCCTGGCCACCACCGGCCGCACCGCCACCGGCCAGCCGGTGATCGACTACCAGGCCCGCTACCCGCAGGCCGAACCGTGGCTCACCGAGGGCAAAGCCGGCAAGCCGATCATTGCCATGGTCGATGGCAATGAAATTCTCAACAGTGAAACCGACGCCATCGTCATGGGGCCGAACCCCGACGGCAGTTTCCCGCGTTCGACCTACCCGCTGGAAAGCGTCAACAAACGCAACCCGGCACTGCCCAACCGGCTGGAGGCGTTCCGCGACTTCGCCTCGCAGTTCGCCGATGAAGTGGCCGCCACCCAGGCCTTCCCGGGTTACTGGGCGGACCCGGTGATGGGCCACGTGCTGGAGCCGACCCGCGATTCGTTCATGATCAACTACGGCTCTGGCGGCATGGGCGCCGAAGTGGTCGCCAACCGCCTGGGCGTGGGGCCGATGCATGACTGCCTGTCGTGCGCCTACGAGGAGTTCTTCCTCAGTGCCCATACCGTAGGCGATATAGGCACCCTCGTGGATGTGCCAGCCAACGTCGGCCTGGAGAACATTCGCCCAGGCGAAACCCCGCCAGCCAGCGCTGTGGGCGTCAAGGCCAACATGGCCCTGTACCCGGCAGAGCCGGCCAACGTGCACCACAGCTACATTGGCGACTTCACCAAGTTCCGCAACACCCACAATGGCCATGAACAGCACATCTTCCACCTGCATGGTCACCAGTGGCTGTTCAACCCCAACGACGACAACTCCGACTACATCGACGCCCAAGGCATAGGCCCGGGTATCGGCTACACCTACGAAATCGCCAACGGCGGTTCGGGTAACCGCAACCGCGTGGCGGGCGATGCCATTTACCACTGCCACTTCTATCCGCACTTTGCCCAAGGCATGTGGGCCATGTGGCGGGTACATGACGTGTTCGAGGAAGGCACCCGGCTGGAAGTGAGCGGGCAGGGCGCCAATGGTTTCCACAGCACACCGTTCGCCCTTCGCAGCGGCAAGCCGGCTGTTGGCGCCCGGGCATTGCCCGATGGCGAGATTGTTGCCGGTACGCCGATCCCCGCCATCGTGCCGCTACCGGGCAAGGCCATGGCGCCGATGCCGGGCAAGGTGGTGGTGGTACCCAAACTGTCCGAACAACTCGTTGCCGCCAATGACGATGATGACGAGGAAGAAGACGACGATCACGCCAATGAAACCCCAGCGCGCAAGGCAGTCGGCTCGCTGGCGCTGGTGGACCGTACCGATGCCAACCGCAACGCCGATGGCACCTTGAAAAACCCAGGCTACCCGTTCTGGATCGGCGGCATGGAAAGCAGTGTGGGTAACCGCCCGCCAACCCCGCCACTGGACATGCTCGACCCGGCACTGGCCCAGCAGTTGAAAGCCAGCGGCAAGGCCCTGTGGGCCAACCTCGACCCCAACCAGGTCGATGGCTGGGATGGCGGCCTGGGCCGGCATGCGCTGGACGGTGTGTCTGCCGGCGGCGAAGCGGTGACCACCACCACCAAGCTGGACTTCTCCAAGGTGGTGCACAAGGCCAAACCCATCTACCTGCCCGAAGAAGGCACCGATGTCGAGCAGGCCGCCATGCAGTTCCATGCCAAGGCCGAGCACGCCAGCTACGCCCTGATCCCTGGCAGCCAGCCGGTGGCCAAGGCATTCCGTACCAACGGTGCGTTGCCCACGGCCGGCGCGCCATTCTACGAACCGTGCATGGACGACCGCGGCAAGCGCCTGACGCAAACCTCCGGGGTTGGCGAGTTTGTCAGCGGCGAGAGCCTTACCGGCATGAACTTCCGCGGTTCGTCTACCTTCACCGCCGACCGCCCGCGCATCTACAAAGGCGCCAACATCCAGTTTGACGCGGTGTACAACAAGGTCGGCTACCACTTCCCGCAGGCGCGCATCCTGGCGCTGTGGGAAGACGCCTGGCCGGTGATCACCAAGCAGCGCCCGCCAGAGCCGCTGGTGATGCGCATGAACACCTTCGATTGCACCATGTACACCCACACCAACCTGATCCCGTCGTACTACGAAATGGACGACTACCAGGTGCGTACCCCAACCGACGTGATCGGCCAGCACATTCACCTGCCCAAGTGGGACCTGACCGCCGCTGACGGCTCGGCCAACGGCTGGAACTACGAAGACGGCATTCTCTCGCCCGGCAGCGTGGTGGAGCGCGTGCATGCCATTCGTGCCTACAACGGCTGCAGCGAAGGCGACAGCCGCGACGGCACCGCCGCCTGCCCGAAAGCCAGGCAGCACCCGTACTTCGGCCGCTTTGGCCGGGCGGACTGGCTGGGCGCGCGCACGGCCATGCAGCGCTGGTTTGCCGACCCGCTGGTGAACGTGAACAACGTCGACCGTGGCCTGGGCACCATCTTTACCCACGACCACCTCGGTCCATCGACCCACCAGCAGCTCGGGCTGTATGCCACCGTGCTGGCCGAGCCTGCCGGCTCCACCTGGTACCATGCCGAAACCGGCGAACAACTGTACAACCCGGCCACACGCCAGGACGGCGGGCCGACTTCGTGGCAAGCGGTGATCAAGACTGGCGACCACGATGGCGATGGCAAGAACGACAGCTACCGTGAGTTCTTCCTGGAGTACAGCGACTTCCAGCATGCCTATGAAGCCGGTGTATACGTGGGCGCAGGCCCGGACGGTGTGCCCAATGGCCAGTCCTACCCGGCCACGGCCGACAGCTTCCGCTACGCCATCAACCCGCCGGTCCGGCAGAAGGCATCCAACCTGCTGGAATCGGTGGTCGAGTCGCGCGGGGGCCTGGCCCCTGGCTGCCCAAGCCGGCCTTGCCCGCAGGCGATTTCGGTGGATGACCCCGGCATGTTCGTCGTCAACTACCGCAACGAACCGCTGGCCCTGCGCGTGTTCGACCCGAACAAGGTCGGCCCCGACGGCAAGCGTGGCATGCAGGCAGACGGCCTGGCCGGCGACCTGAGCTATGCCCTGCAAAGCCGCACCGACCGTGCGATCCCGGCCATGAACATGGCGCCCTCGGCGATCACCTCGGCCGTTGGCCCTACCGGCGGGACCACGCTGTTCCCGCCGCACATCAACAAGGCCGGCAGCGAGCCGGGCGACCCGTTCACGCCCATGCTGCGCACCTACTCTGGCGACAACGTGCGCCTGCGCCTGCATGCCGGTGGCCACGAAGAGGAACACAACGTCACCCTGCACGGTGTGAAGTGGCTGCAGAATGGCTCGGGCTTCGGCAACAGTTCCAACTCGGGCTGGAAGGCTTCGCAGATGATCGGTATCTCCGAGCAGATGGGCTTCATGGCACCGGTGTCGATGATTTCCAGTTCGGCCGCTACCAATGGGGATTACCTATACTCCATGGACGCGGCGCTGGAAGGCTACTGGAACGGCATCTGGGGGGTGATGCGCAACTACACCGCACAACGCGCCGACCTGTTCCCGTTGCCGAACAACACCCAGCCGGTGGCCATGCGCAACACCGTGAACTTCGACGGTATCTGCCCGAAAACCACGGCCAACCCCAACGGCATCGGTACCCGCACCACGGTCAAGCGCAGCTACGAGATTGTCGCGGCACTGGCCAACGACATCCTGGAGAACCGCAACGGCGTCAGCATCAACGACCCGGCCGGTGCGGGCCAGCATGTTGGCGGGCCACTGAAGGCCAATGGCGGCACCCTGGTGTTCAACAGCCGCAAGACCAGCATCCCGCAGGTCACGGTGGTGGATGAAGAAGACGGCACCACCTTCACCGTGGGCGGCCACAGCGCGCCACTGCATGATCCGACCGCTGTGTTGTATGTGCGCAAGGCGGACCTGGACACCACCACGGGCAAGCTCAAGGCCGGTGTACCGGTGGAGCCGCTGGTGCTGCGCGCCAACGCCGGGGACTGCATCAGCATCACCCTGGAAAACCGCCTGCCACAGGTCATGCCAGACCTGCCAAGTACCGCAGTGATGCAGAACGTGGTCAAACGTGACCGCTTCGACAGCGAAGGTTCCACCGCCTTCAACAACAACCTGATGCGCCCGTCCAGCCATGTGGGCCTGCATGCCCAGTTGCTGGCCTACGACATCACCAAGTCCGACGGCGCCAACGTGGGCGCCAACCCGGTGCAAACCGTACCACCCCGGGTGGGCAACAGCGGTGCCTACCCAAGCCGGGTGTACCAGTACTACGCCGGGCACCTGGAGCGTGAGGGCAAACCGGTGCTGCAACTGGGCCGCACGGTGGACAACATCAACACCACCGCCATCGAGTTCGGTGGCCTGAACCTGACGCCGTCGGACTTCATCAAGCAGCCGCAGAAAGGCCTGGTGGGTGCCATGAGCATCCTGCCGCAAACCGCGACCTGGACCGAGGACACCGCCAGCCGGGCCCAGGCCACGGTCAAGGTCACCGGCCAGCCCGACTACCGCGACCTGGTCACGGTGTGGCAGCGCTCGATGAACATGCGCTGGGCTGATGGCCGCCCGGTCGAAGGCATCGCCACCGAAGGCAACGGCGTGCCAGGGGACCCGAAAGACAACGGCAACATGGCCATGAACTACAAGACCGAACCGCTGTGGCTGCGCTTTGGCCTGGCGCCGGATGCACCGTTTGGCCATGCCGATGGTTTCGGCCTTGCCGATGTGCCGAATGCACACATGGCGTACAGCAACGCCCTGGTCGGCGGCGACCCGCAAACCCCGGTGCTGTACGCCAAGCCCGGCCAACCGGTGCGCAGCCATGTGTTGATGCCCAGCGGTGGCAGCCGCGGCATCACCTACCAGCTGGACGGGCACTTGTGGCCGCTGCACAACTACCAGGCCGAGAAGAACGACGCGGATGGCTACCCGATGAGCCTGCCTGGCATTGGTTCGGTGCGCTTCGGCTACAACCCGATGGCCATGTACATCGGTGCCCAGGAAAGCGTGCTGCCAGCGGCGCACTTCAGCTTCATGCTGCCAAGTGCCGGCGGTGCCAACGCGGTGGCGGGTGACTACCTGTTCCGCGACTACGCCGCCTACGGCAACCTTTCGGGGCTGTGGGGGATTCTGCGGGTGACCAACGAAGCGCCGCCGGCAACGGCCCCGGCGCAGTGATAGAAGGGGAGCGCGAGCATGAACAAAAAGACTCGCCCTGCTTACTTGGGGGTAGTGCTGGGAGTGGCGCTGATCGGCCTGGGCGTGGCGTATGAAAAGCTCTGGTGCGACCCGCGTGAGCTGTTGCAGGAAGAAACGGCCGATGTGCAGGCCCCGCACCGGCTCAGCCGCGACGGCGTGACCGTGGAGTTCGAGGCCCGGCCGCTGGCCGGGGGCGAGCTGAAAGAAGGCGGTTTTGCCAACATCCGCTTCAAGCTTAGCGACCAGACCAGTGGCCAGCCGCTGTCGGGCATGGCCCCGGGGGCATGGATCGACCCGGCGCAGTCGGCCCCGGTGGGCGACCGCGAGCATAGCTGCAAGGCGCGGGTGGCGCTGTTTCTCAAGAGCAGCATCGGCGCCCGACCACTGCTCGACCTGAACAGCTACTTCCTGTTGGTGCTGAACAACGACGCCAGCCTGACAGTGATCGACCCGACGGTCTCGGTGGGCGGCGTGACCAGCACCATGGCCCGCATCGACCTGCCGGGGCGGCCCATGGATTGGGTGGCCACCAGCGACGACAAGCAGGTGTTCGTGTCGATCCCCGAGCGCGGCAAGGTGGCGGTAATCGATACCGAAACCTTCACCCGCGTGGCCGACCTGGACGCCGGCGACCAGCCGCTGCGGGTGGCCTTGCAACCGGACCAGCACCGGCTGTGGGTGGGTAACAACAGCAGTGACCCGGCCAAGGGTGGGGTGACGGTGATCGATGTGCCAGGGCGCACCACCCTGAAAACCTTCAACACCGGCACCGGGCACCACGAAATAGCCTTCAGCGCCGACTCGCGGTTTGCCTTTGTCAGCAACCGCGACAGCGGCACCCTGAGCGTCATCGACATCCCGGAAATGCGCCTGGCCAAGACCCTTCAGGTTGGCCCACACCCGCTGTCGGTCAGCTACTCGGCGTTGTCCCAGGCCGTGTATGTGGTCGATGGTGAGGAAGGCAGCGTGCGGGTGTTCGACGCCCGCAGCCACCAACTGCGCCATACGGTCAAGGCCGAACAGGGCCTGGGGCCGATGCGCTTCAGCAGTGATGGCCGCTACGGCATCGTGCTCAACACCCTGCAGAGCCAGGCCCTGGTCATCGACGCCAGTACCGACAAACTGATCCATCAGATTCCGGTAGCGGCCGAACCGTACCAGCTGACCTTTACCAAGGGTTATGCCTATGTACGCGGCCTGGCTTCCCCGAAAGTGACCATGATCAACCTGTCCAGCCTGGGCGAAGGGCGCTCACCTATCGTGCAGGGTTTTGAAGCCGGCCCGGCCGCACCGCGCCAGGCCGGTGACCTGCCGCTGGCGCAGGGGTTGTCGGTATCGCGCGATGACAACTCGGTGTTCGTGGTCAACCCGGTGGACAACACCACCTACTTCTACGCCGAGGGCATGAACGCGCCGATGTCCGGCTACAACAACCGTGGGCACCAGGCCCGTGCCGCCCTGGTCGTCGACCGCAGCCTGCGCGAAGTGGCGCCCGGCGTGTACGGCTCGACGGTGAAGCTGCCCGCCGCCGGCAAGTTCGACGTGGCTTTCCTGCTCAACCAGCCGCAGATCATCCACTGCTTCAGCACCGATGTGGCCGAGTCACCCAATGCCGGCAAGCGCAAGGGCGCGCATGCCGAGTTCATCGGCCTGGACCAGCCAATGCCCCAGCACGGCGCCATTACCGCACGGGTACGCATCGTCGGCGACGACGGGCAGCCACGGCTGGGCCTGAGCGATGTGAGCCTGCGTTACTTTTTGGCGCCGTCGTCGATGCCGCGCAACCTGCAACTGCAGGAAGTGGGCGAGGGTGTCTATCAGGCAGCCCTGACACTGCCTGAAGCCGGCGCCTGGTACCTGCATGTGCAGTCGCCCTCGCTGGGGCGCAAGTTTGCCGAAGAGAACTACACCAGCCTGCGCGTCCTGCCGGCCGCAGCGACCAACGCTTCCCAGACTGACGTGAGGAATGTGCGATGAATACCAGGCATGCTTTCACACTGTTGGCCCTGAGCCTGGCACTGGCCAGCAACCTGGCCCTCGCCCACGCCGGTCACGATCACAAAGGCCACGCCGAGCAGCCCCCAGCGGCAAGCCAGGAAAAGACCAGCGTGCGTTTTGCCGACGTTTCGCTGCTGAACCAGGACGGCATGCCGGTGCGGCTGGAGCCAGACCTGGTAGGTGATCACCTGGTGGTCATGGGCTTCATCTACACCAGTTGCACCACGGTGTGCCCGGTGGTGTCGTCGATCATGGGCAAGGTCCAGCAACAGCTGGGTGGCCGGGTAGGCGAGGAAATCCACATGGTATCGATCAGCGTCGACCCGCAGCGTGACGACGCCAAGCGCCTGCAGGCATACGCCAAAGCCTTCCAGAAGGGGCCGGGCTGGAGCTGGCTGACCGGCACCCCGTACGCCATCACCGAAACCCTCAAGGGCCTTGGCAGCTTCAGCGCCGACCTCAGCCAGCATCCGCCGCTGATCCTGGTGGGCGACGGGCGCAGCGGGCACTGGACACGCTACTACGGCTTCACCGACCCGGCGGTACTGATCGAAGAAATCAACCGCCTCAGCGCCCGGCGGGTGCATGCCAAGAGCACGGCCATTGCCGACCATCATGAGGTGCAACCATGAGCACTGTAACGTCCCGCCGCGCCGGCATGCGCCCTTTCGACTGGCTGGTACTGGGCGGTTGCCTGTGGATTCTTGCCTCGGTGGCGTTCGCCCACGAAGGCCATGCACCGCAAGCGCCAGCGCCGCAGCCGGCACCGCAGGCGATGACCAGTGGTGGCGGCACCCGCGACGCCCAGGCCTGGTTCACCGACACTGTGCTGAAGGACCAGAACGGCCGCGAGCTGCGCTTCTACAGCGATGTGCTCAAGGACAAGGTGGTGATGCTCAACGTGATCTTCACCCACTGCACCGACGCCTGCCCGCTGATTACCCGCAAGCTGCGCGAAGTGCGCGAGGCCATGGGGCCCCAGCTGGCCAGCCAGGTAACGTTCGTGTCGATCAGCAGCGACCCGCTTAACGATACCCCGCAGGCGCTCAAGGCGTTTGCACAGCAGCAAGGGGTGGATGGGCCGAACTGGCTGTTCCTGACCGGTGACAAGGCCAATGTCGACCTGGTGCTCGGCCGCATCGGCCAGTTCCTGCCCAGCCCTGAGCAGCACTCCACGCAGCTGATTGCCGGTGATGTAGCTGGCAAGCGCTGGAGCAAGATCCGCCCCGATGCACCAGCCGTGGCCATTGCCCAGCGCATGCAACTGCTGACCCAGCCTTTGGCTGGCCGGTGAGTATCATGAGGCTGCCATGGGGTCAGCCGTTGCGCGGGCTGCTTTTGTGGGAGCGGCCTTGCGTCGCGAAAGGGCTGCGCAGCAGCCCCGGCAATTGCAGCCTTGGCGCAAAGGTCGGGGAGCGCTGCGCGCTCCTTTCGCGACACAAGGCCGCTCCCACATGGCTTGCGATATGGCTTACAGGCGTGCTTTGCACGGCACCTCTGGCTTCGGCCCTTGACCTCACCGACCACGAGCAAGCCGGCAAACGCCTCTATCGCGAGGGCGTTTCCAGCAGTGACGCCCAGCTGCTGGCCCGTGTCGGTGCCAGCAGCATGAGCGTGCCCGCCAGCGTACTGCCCTGCGCGAGCTGCCACGGCAACGACGGCCGTGGCCGTGCCGAAGGTGGGGTGCGCCCACCCAGCCTCGACTGGCAACGCCTGGCACTCGGCGCAGGCACGCGCGAGGCCAATGGCCGCAACTATCCGGCTTATACCGAAGCCAGCCTGGCACGCGCTATCCAGTATGGCGTGGACCCGGCCGGCAACCGCCTGGACCCGGCAATGCCACGTTTCGAACTGACGATGGCCGACCAGCGTAATCTCACGGCCTATCTCAAACGCCTGACGCAGGAGCGTGACCCTGGTGTAGAGGAGGGCGTGCTGCGCTTGGGCACCTTGCTACCGGCGTCCGGCCCACTGGCCGAAGCGGGGCAGGTGGTGCGCGCAGTACTGGAAGACGGCGTGGCGCAACTCAACCAGCAAGGTGGCATTCACGGGCGGCGCCTGGAACTGGTGGTGCTTGACCCTGGTTTCGACCCGGCCAGCGCCGAACACGCCTTGCAACTGCTGCTGGAGCAGGAGCGCGTGTTCGCGCTGATCTCGCCTTTGGCGCCGATGCTCGACGCGCGCTTGGCAACTCTGCTGGCAGCGCAGAATGTGCCCTTGATCGGCAGCACCCCGCGCAGCGGCGGCAGCCCACAGATATTCGACCCGCTGCCCGGCTTGCCCGTGCAGTTGCTCAGCCTGGCAGGCCACGCCCGCACGGCGCTGGGCCTGGCCCCAGGTGAACTGCGCGTGGTGTATGCCGGCAACGAGCAGGCAGCGTTGGCCGAGCAGGTGCGCGAGCGTTTGCAGCAACAGGGTTGGGCGCCACCTGCCGTCCAGGCCTTCGACGGCCAGGCCGTGGACGGGCAGGGCATTGTCTTCCTTGGCCGCGCCCAGGCCTTCGCCGAGCTGGCCGCGAGCTTGCAGGCAGCTGGCCGCCAGCCCTACCTGTTCGCCGCCTCAAGCCAGGTGGCCGGCGCCGTGGCGGGCTTGCCCGCGCAGTGGTCGCAGCGGGTGTTCCTGGCCTACCCCTATGTACCTGAAGACTGGACCGAGCAGGGCCTGGCGACCCTTGCCGGGCTACAGCAGCGTCATGGCCTGGACCCACGCCAGGCATCGTTGCAGGTCAATACCCTGTGCGCGTTGCGCCTGCTGGGTGAAGCGCTGAAGCAGATCGGCCGGGACGCCAGCCGCGAGCAGCTGATTGCCGCACTGGAAGGTCTGCACGATGTAACGACCGGCCTGACCCCGGCGCTGGGCTTCGGCCCCGGTCGCCGGCAGGGCATGGCCGGTGCCCACGTAGTGGCGGTGGCCCTGCCCGGGCCGCGCTTCACTGCCGTCACCCCATACCGGCCGGTGCCGGATACCCCTTGAATGGAGGCTGCCATGCGTAGCGTATTGCTGTGCCTGTTGCTGGTGCTGGCCGAGGCGAGCTGGGCCGATGTGCCGGCAGCGCGGGTGAATGGCGTGGAAATCAGTGTGACGCGGCTGGAGCGCTACTTCAGTGAATACCTGAGCGCCCAGGGGCGCGCGGTAACCAGTATCCGCAACCCAGGTTTGTACAAGCGCCTCCGCGACCAGGCCCTGGACGAGCTGATCGACAAGGAGCTGCTGTGGCAGGAGGCCAGGCGCCAGGGCATCGCCGTCAGCGATGAGCAGGTGTCGGCGCATGTGGGCGAGGTGGAAACCGCGTTTGGCAGCCCGGCAATTTTCGAGCGGCGGCTGGCGGAGGCGGGCTTCGATAGGGCACAGTACACTGAATACACCCGGCAAGACATGGCAGCCCAGCAGGTGTATGCCCAGCTCAGTGCAGTCGACACGCCGAGCCAGGCTGAAGTGGAGGCATTCTATGATGCCAACCAAGAAAGACTGCAAGGAGCGCAGAACCAAAGTGATAACCCTTCGGTCATACGTGAGCAGGGCCTGGTCTTGGCCAGGGCAGCGCTCATCAGCACGCGAGAAGCCGATGCGCGCCGCTCCGTGCGCCAACGTTTGCGTGACGCCGCTAACGTGGAGGTCGCTGACTGAGGCCCCTGATGGCGTTTCCCCCAAAGCTGGGGAATTAAGGTTTGGCAATGTGCCATCATTTTCCCCGCTTGTGGGGAAGAGGGTGGGTGCGCCTGGCCGCCGCGATTCGGGAGTTGGCACGCGCGTCAGTAAATTCAATGACTTACAGCGGTGCAACATGACTATTCACGCCTGGCACGAAGCCTGCTCAAGCCTGTACAAGGGCGCACTTCGCAGACCGGGTAACCGGGCAGTATTTGGGAGTCGACCTTGGTGAACAGAGTTTTGGTAGTCGATGACGAACAGACCCTTGCGCAGAACCTGCAGGCGTATTTGCAGGCGCAAGACCTGGATGTTCATGTTGCCCACGACGGTGCCAGTGGTATTGAACAGGCTGCAAGCCTGGCACCGCAAGTGATCGTGCTGGATTACCGCTTGCCCGACATGGAGGGTTTTCAGGTTCTGGAGGCCGTACGTAAGAACAGGCAGTGCCATTTCGTGCTGATTACCGCCCACCCCACTGTTGAAGTGCGTGAGCGGGCCGCCGATCTCGGTGTGAGCCATGTCCTGTTCAAGCCGTTCCCGCTGGCGGAACTGGCACGTGCGATCTTCGACCTGATGGGCATCGAGCGCCGGCGCAGGGCCACGGACAACCCGGCTGAAGGGTTCGTCGAACGACGCCAGTACAGGAACGAATCGTTCCCCCTGCAGTTGTACGATGGAAGCTGGGTGTTGGCTGACCGCCGCCGTAATGGCGCCAAGCCCCCGGGGCCCGACGACGAACAACTGCTCACAGGGGAATAGCGGCGCCCGCACCCCTGGCCGAGCCAGCCTGCGACGCGCCCCTGAGCGGAGTCGCAGGCCATGCCAGAAGCATTCGATGCAACCCGGGATCTGCTACAGCCTGCACCGGCCTCTTCGCGGGCATGCCCGCTCCCACAGGATACGCGTGATCTTCCGGTTTGCAGTGAACCTGTGGGAGCGGGCTTGCCCGCGAAGAACCCAGCGCCATTTTCAGCCTACCCCCGCGACCTCATGGCCCAGGCCCGCCTGCAAGCCAGCGACGAGCGCGTGCTCAACTGCCTGGAAAGGCTGGCCTGCGACACCCCCGACACCTTCACCCGCCGCCTGGGCCTGACCCTGCATTACCCGGTGCTGGACAGCCACACCTTGCTGGCCAGCGCCCCGCGCTTCGACAAGGTGACCCTGGCCCTATGCCTTAAACGCGAATTCGTGCTGATCGAGCAGGGCGGCCAACTGCTGGGCGTATTCGCCGACCCCTTCGACCAAGCCCGCCTGGCCTGGATCGACGATGTGCTGCAAAGCGCGCCACTGTACCTGGCCCACGCCGCCGACCTGGCCACCTTCCTGGCCCGCCACGAAGAAAGCTTCCACGCCGTCGATGCCCTTGACCACGACGCCGAGGCCAGCAGCGAAGGCGACCCGCTGCAACGCCTGTCGCTGGCCAGCATCAGCGAAGACCAGAGCCGCGTGGTCAAGCTGGTCAACTCCACCCTGTACGACGCCCTCAAGCTGCATGCCAGCGACATCCACCTGGGCATGACCGGCCAGGGCCTGACCATCAAGTACCGCATCGACGGCGTGCTCAACGGTGCCGGCAAGGCCAGCGGCAGTGCGTTTGCCGACCAGGTGATCTCGCGCATCAAGGTCATGGCCGAGCTGGACATCGGTGAAAAACGCGTGCCCCAGGACGGCCGCTTCAAGGTGGTCGTGGGCGACCGGCAAATCGACTTCCGCGTGTCGATCATGCCCAGCATCTTTGGTGAAGACGCCGTGCTGCGGGTGCTCGACAAGCAGGATTTGTCCGACCGGGTCAGCGGCGTGCAGTTGCAGGCCCTGGGCTTTGCCGACGAAACCTTGCGCGCCTTGCGCCGGCTGGCCGCCGAACCCTACGGCATGATCCTGGTCACCGGCCCCACCGGCAGCGGCAAGACCACCACCCTGTACGCCATGATCAGCGAGATCAACCACGGCGTGGACAAGATCATCACCATCGAAGACCCGGTCGAATACCAGCTGCCCGGCGTGCTGCAGATCCCGGTCAACGAGAAGAAAGGCCTGACCTTTGCCCGTGGCCTGCGCTCGATCCTGCGCCACGACCCGGACAAGATCCTGGTCGGTGAAATCCGCGACCCGGACACTGCCCAGATTGCCGTGCAATCGGCGCTCACCGGCCACCTGGTGTTCACCACCATCCACGCCAACAACGTGTTCGATGTGATCGGCCGCTTCAGCCAGATGCAGGTCGACCCCTACAGCTTCGTTTCAGCGCTCAACGCGGTGCTGGCCCAGCGCCTGATCCGCCTGGCCTGCCCGCATTGCGCCACACCCTGCGAACACGATGACGACACCCTGTACGGCTCGGGCCTTACCCGTGAAGGCGTGGCCGGCTGGAAGTTTGTGCGCGTGCACGGCTGTGGCCAGTGCCGTGGCAGCGGCTACCGCGGCCGCAGCGCCATCGCCGAGCTGCTGCACCTGGACGACGACCTGCGGCAGATGATTGTCGAGCGCCGGCCCCTGTCGCAAATCAAGACGCACGCCTGCCAGCGTGGCCTGCGCCTGCTGCGCGCTTCGGCCCTGGACCTGGTCCGTGATGGCCGCACCACCCTTGAGGAGATCAACCGTGTCACATTCATCTGATCGTTTCTGTGCCGTACTTGGCGCCGAGGGTGTCGGCTTGGGTTGCTGGCACAAAAACCAGCACCGCTGGCTGGGCAGCCGCGAATTCAGCTGCGATGCTGCCCAACCGGCGTGGGCAGCCGCTGTGGACGCGCTCGCTGCGCTGCTGGCCGAGCATGCCGTGCGTGGCGCCCAGTTGCGGGTGCTGCTGTCGGCCCGCTACAGCCGCTTCTGCCTGGTGCCCTGGAGCGACGCAATCGGCAGCCCGCGCGAGCTGGACGCCTATGCCCGGGCCTGTTTCGAAAACCTCTACGGGCAGCCGCTGGACGACTGGCGCATCGTACTGTCGCCCGAGCCTGCCGGCGCCGCCCGCATCGCCACGGCGCTGCCCGAAGCCCTGCTGCAACGGTTGCAGGGGCTGGGCCGGGAAAGCCGCCTGAGCCTGCGCTCGGTACAGCCGTACCTGATGGCTGCCTACAACCGTTGCTCGCCACAGTTGGAGCAGGGCGACTTCCTGTTCGTGCTGGCCGAGCCACGCCGCAGCGTACTGCTGCTGGCGGCCGGCGGCGCCTGGCAGCAAGTGCTGGCGCAGGGCTGCGCCGACAGCGACCAGGCCCTGCAAGCGTTGATCGAGCGTACCTGCGAGCTGTACGGCGAGCAGCTGCCGCGGGTGTACCTGCATGCCCCGGGCCGGGGCGACGTGCCGCAACTGGCGGCGGTGCAGCTGTGCCAGCCGGCCAGCGAAGCCGACCCGCTGTGCGCCATGTGGCGGGCGGTGGCCTGACATGCGCCGCCTCGACCTGGAATTCCAACCCCGGCGCAGCGGCCCGCTGGCGTGGTCGCTGCTGGCCCTGGGCAGCGCCTTGATCGCCGGCCTGGTGCTGCTGCAGCAAACCTTGCAGACCGAGCAGGTGGACCTTGAAGCCAGCGTGCACAGCCTGGAGCTGCAACTGGGCCGCCGCCCGGCCACTGCCGCACCCTTGAGCAGTGCCGCCAGCCGCGAACAGGCCGAGCGCCTGGCGCAGATGCGCAGCGTATCCCAGCAACTGCAACGCCCTTGGCAGCAGCTGTTCGCCATGCTCGAAGCCATGCCGCAGGACGATGTCGCGCTGCTTGGCCTGACCCCGGATGCGCGCAAGGGCCAGGTGCGCATCAGCGCAGAAGCACGCAGCCTGGAAGCGATGCTGCAGTACCACCAGCGCCTGGAAGCCAGCGATGAGCTCAGCGATGTGTCGCTGCTCAACCATGAAGTGTTGGCCGCACAGCCTGAGCACCCGGTGCGCTTCACCCTCACTGCCACCTGGGAGACCGGCCATGCGCGCCCTTGAGCTTAACAGCCTGATTGTTCAGGAACGCCTGCGCCGCGTCGGCCCGGTTGGCCTGGCGGCGGTCGCCGTGGTTTTGCTGGCCGTGGGCGTGGCCGGTGCTGGCGTGCTGCCGCAGTGGCAGAACGTGCGCGAGCTGCGTGCCACCGAAGCGGACGCCAGCGTGCAGGTCGGGCGGGTCAAGCGTGGCGAGTTGAAGATCGCCATCAAGCCCGAGCAACAGGCGCTCGACAGCTTGCGCCAGCAACTGCCGGGGCAACCCCAGGCCAGCGAGCTGATCGAACGCCTGTACCACCTGGCCAGTGCCGAGCACATCAGCCTGGCCCGTGGCGAGTACGCGCTGGGCATTGATCCCAAGACCCAACTGGCGCGTTACCAGATCGTGCTGCCAGTGCGCGGCAGCTACCCGCAGATTCGCGGCTTCCTGAAAGGGCTGCTGAAGCAACTGCCGACCCTGGTGCTGGAAGACCTCGAACTGCAACGCAAACGCATCGGCGACAGCGAGCTGAATGCCCGCCTGCGCATGACCCTTTACCTGTCGAGGTCGTGATGAACACACAACGTGCAGTCATCTGGGCCGGCTTTTTCGGTTTGAGCGCGGCGTTGGCGTGGGCGCCGGGGCACTGGTTTGGGCAGGACGATGGCGTCGCGGCCTTCGCGGGCTTGCCCGCTCCCACAGGTTCGGCGGCGACCACAGGCCCTGTGGGAGCGGGCAAGCCCGCGAATAGGCCGGAACAGGCTTCCCGCGATCTGTTCCCAACCCAGCAGTGGAGCAAACCCCAAACCCTGGCCACCGTCACCGAACAACCCGTGGTAGCCGCGCCGGTGGTAGCCGCCGCCCCGACTGCCCCTGAGCTGCCGTTCCAGTTCATCGGCCGCATGGGCAACAACGACGACCTGCAGATCTTTCTGCAGAGCGGCGAAAAACTCTACGTCGTGCGTCAGGGCGACATCATCGAAGACACCTATCGCCTCGATCGGGTATCGGCCGAAGAGCTGCGCCTGGTCTACCTGCCTTTGCATCAGTTGCAGACTTTGTCTGTAGGGAGCGCACCATGAAGCCGTCCAAGCTATGCAAACCTGCCCCGTTCCTGCTTGTGGCGCTGTGTGTGGCCATTGCCGGCTGCGGCTCCAGTACCGTGCGCAAGGACAGCGACCAGCTGATGAAGGAGGGCCAGTACGAAGCCGGCATCGCCCGCCTGGAAGAAGCCCTGCGCGATGACCCGCGCGACACCGAGCTGAACATCGCCCTGGCCCACAGCCGCCAGGCGGCAGTCGAGGCGCTGCTGGGCCAGTCCGATGCCGACCGCATCCGCCATGACTTTGCCAATGCCCGCATGGGCTATGGCCGGGTGCTGACCCTGGAGCCGAACAACCGCCGGGCCCAGGAAGGTATCCGCCAGCTGGAGCTGATCCGCACCCTCGACGAACGTGTGGCCCTGGGCCAGGCGGCACTGCGCCAGGGCGACCTGTTCGGCGCCGAGCGCTACATGCGCGAAGTGCTGCGCCTGGACCCACAGAACCAGAAGGGCATGGCCCTGCGCAGCGACATCGAGAACGTGCAGGCGCGCACTGCCCAGCCGTACCCACAGTTGCGCAGCAAGCTGGAGCGGCCGGTTACCCTGGAATTTCGCGATGCCAACCTGAAGACCATCTTCGAGGTGCTGTCGCAGGTGGCGGGTATCAACTTCATCTTCGACAAGGACATGCGCCCGGACATGAAGGCCACCATCTTCGTGCGTGAAGTGCGCATCGAGGACGCCGTGGCGCTGTTGCTGGAGCAGAACCAGCTGCGCCAGAAGATCGTCAACGACAACACCCTGATGGTGTACCCCGACTCGCCGCAAAAGACCAAGGACTACCAGGAACTGGTCATGCGCACGTTCTACCTGACCAGCATCGATGCCAACACCGCGCTGAACATGGTCAAGACCATGCTCAAGACCCGCGACGTGTTCGTCGACGAGCGTCTCAACACCCTGACCATGCGCGACACCCCGGACGCCGTGCGCATGGCCGAAAAACTGCTGCAGTCGCAGGACCAGTCCAACCCCGAGGTGGTGCTGGAAGTGGAGGTGATGGAAGTGGCCACCTCGCGCATCCTCGACCTTGGTTTGCAATGGCCCAACACCTTCGGCGTGCTCAGCAACGACGGCAAGCCGGTCAGCGTGCTCGACCAGTTGCGCGGTATCGACTCCAGCCGCATCAGCATCTCGCCGGCGCCGCAGGCCAAGATCAATGCCCAGGACAAGGACATCAACACCCTGGCCAGCCCGGTGATCCGCGTCAGCAACCGTGAGCAGGCGCGCATCCACATCGGCCAGCGGGTACCGATCATCAGCGCCACCTCGGTGCCGTCCACCCAAGGCCCGGTGATTACCGAAAGCGTCACCTACCTGGACGTCGGTTTGAAACTTGAAGTGCAGCCCACCGTGCACCTGAACAACGAAGTGGCGATCAAGGTGGCCCTTGAGGTCAGTAACGCCACCCCGCTGGAGGCCACTCGCCAGGGCACCATCCCGGTCCAGGTCGACACCCGCAACGCGCAGACCAGCCTGCGCCTGCACGATGGCGAAACCCAGGTGCTGGCCGGCCTGGTGCGCAACGACCACAACGCAAGCGGCAACAAGATCCCGGGCCTCGGCGACATTCCCGGCCTGGGCCGGTTGTTCGGCAGCAACAAGGACGACATGAGCAAGAGTGAACTGGTGTTGGCGATCACCCCGCGCATCGTGCGCAACCTGCCGTACCAGAGCCCGTCGGACATGGAGTTTTCCACTGGCACCGAGTCGGCCATGCAGGTACGCCAGATGGCGCCGTTGCCGCCCATGGACGTACCCGGCAATGCGCCGACCACCGACACGCCGGTGGTGGAAAGCCAGATGGCAGTCGCCCCGGTCAACGAGAGCCCGCGGCCATGAAAGCGCAGCGCCGCATGCAGGGCTTCAGCCTGATCGAGGTGGTGCTGACCCTGGCACTGCTCGGGTTGCTGGCCAGCATGGCCGCGCCGCTGACCGAAACCGTGGTGCGCCGCGGCAAGGAGCAACAGCTGCGCGAGGCGCTGTACCAGATTCGCGACGCCATCGACGCCTACAAGCGGGCTTTCGATGCCGGCTACATCGAGAAGCGCCTGGATGCCAGCGGCTACCCGCCAAACCTGCAGGTGCTGGTGGAGGGCGTGCGCGATGTGCGCAGTGCCAAGGGTGCCAAGTTCTACTTCCTGCGGCACATCCCGCATGACCCGCTGCTGGCGGCCAAGGGTGAAGACGAAGGCGGCTGGGGCCTGCGCGCCTACGACAGCAGCCCCGACAACCCGCGCGAAGGCGAAGACGTGTTCGATGTTTATTCCAAGGCCCGTGGCAAAGGCCTGAACAACATCCCCTACGGGCAATGGTGACAGCCATGAAACGCAGCAAAGGCTTCACCCTGATCGAACTGCTGGTGGTGATGGCGATTATCGCCACGCTGTTGACCATCGCCATGCCGCGCTATTTCAACAGCCTGGAAAGCTCCCGCGAAGCCACCCTGCGCCAGAGCCTTTCGGTGCTGCGCGAGGCGCTGGACCACTACTACGGTGACACCGGTCACTACCCGGATTCGCTGGAGCAACTGGTGGAACAGCGCTACCTGCGCAACACCCCGGTCGACCCGATCACCGAGCGCAGCGATGCCTGGCAGCTGGTGCCGCCCCCTGAAGGTGTGGCCGGCGGCGTGGCCGATATCAAGAGCGGTGCCACAGGGAGGGCGCGTGATGGCAGCCTCTTTGCTGAATGGTAAGGCCAGCGCTGGCTTCACCTACCTGGGCGTGCTGCTGCTGATTGCGGTCAGCAGCGTGGCCCTGGCCGCCACCGGCACGATCTGGGCCAGTGCCGCCCAGCGTGACCGCGAGCGCCAGCTGCTGTGGGTGGGCAGCCAGTACGCCCAGGCCCTGCGCAGCTACTACCGCGCCTCGCCGGGCCTGGCCCAGTACCCACAGGACCTGGCTGACCTGCTGCAAGACAACCGCTTCCCGCAGGCCAAGCGGCACATTCGCAGGCTGTACCCCGACCCGATTACCAACAGCGACGAGTGGGGTTTGCTGCGTTCCATCGACGGCCGCATCACCGGCGTACATAGCCGCTCGGACGCCACCCCGTTCAAGCGCAGTGGTTTCAGTACCGAGTGGAGTGGTTTCGAAGGGCTGGAACATTACAGCGACTGGCAGTTCGTCGCCGAGCAGGCCTTTACCGAAGGTGCCGACGGCGTGCAGACCCACAGCGGCCCGGGAGATACGCCATGAACAGCCTGGCTGCGCTGTGCCTGGGCCTGCTGCTGGTGCTGGCCACGTCGGCCAAGGCCGGGGACGAGGATGAGATGCAGGGTTTCATCGTCGACAACACCATCTCGCACATCGGCCACGATTTTTACTACTACTTCGCCGACCGCCTGCGTGCCACCAGCCGCCTGGACTTCAACCTGGTGGTGCGCGAACGGCCGGATGCCCGCTGGGGCAGCCTGGTCACCGTGGAGTTCGAACGCGAAGTGATGTACCGCCGCTTCCTGCCACCGAACACCACCGAGCTCAAAGACGAGGCCGTTGCAGCCGCCGACCTGGTCAAGCAGCAGATCATTCAACGCAAGCTGCAGCGCCTGCTACAGGACACCACCGACTTGGAGAGGGACGAGCTATGAACCACTGCATTCCACGTTGCATTGCCGCCTGCCTGCTGGCCAGCGCCTGTGCTGCCCACGCCACCGAGCTGGTGTACACCCCGGTCAACCCGGCCTTTGGCGGCAACCCGTTGAACGGCACCTGGCTGTTGAACAACGCCCAGGCCCAGAACGACTACGACGACCCGGACCTCAAGGACCGTGCCTCGGCCTTTTCCGGCACCACGGCCCTGGAGCGCTTCAGTAACCAGCTGGAGTCGCGGATGTTGTCGCAGTTGCTCGACAACATCAGTAACGGCAGCACCGGCAGCATGGCGACCGATGCGTTTCTCATCGACGTCATCGACGATTCCGGGGCCTTGAGCATCAAGGTCACCGATCGCGCCACAGGAGAAATTTCGATCATTGAGGTCAGCGGCCTGAACCCCTGAGAGGGAAGGGCTTTTATGTTGGGGAGAGAACACCATGAAACGTCTGCTGAGCACGCTGCTGATCCTCACCGCCCTGGGCCTGCAAACGGGTTGCAGCCTGCGCGAACCCATGTCGGCCGAACAGGACTCGGAAACCCCGACCCTGACCCCGCGCGCCTCCACCTACTACGACCTGATCAACATGCCACGGCCCAAAGGCCGGCTGATGGCGGTGGTGTACGGCTTCCGTGACCAGACCGGGCAGTACAAGCCCACCCCGGCCAGCTCGTTCTCCACCAGCGTCACCCAGGGCGCGGCGAGCATGCTGATGGACGCGCTGAGTGCCAGCGGCTGGTTCGTGGTGCTGGAGCGCGAAGGCCTGCAGAACCTGCTGACCGAGCGCAAGATCATCCGTGCTTCGCAGAAAAAACCTGACGTGGCGGAAAACATCATGGGCGAGCTGCCCCCGTTGCAGGCCGCCAACCTGATGCTGGAGGGTGGCATCATCGCCTACGACACCAACGTGCGCAGCGGCGGCGAGGGCGCCCGTTACCTGGGGATCGACATCTCCCGCGAGTACCGGGTCGACCAGGTAACCGTGAACCTGCGCGCTGTGGACGTGCGTACCGGGCAGGTGCTGGCCAACGTGATGACCAGCAAGACCATCTACTCGGTCGGCCGCAGTGCCGGGGTGTTCAAGTTCATCGAGTTCAAGAAGCTGCTTGAGGCTGAGGTGGGCTACACCACCAATGAGCCGGCGCAGCTGTGCGTGCTGTCGGCGATCGAGTCGGCGGTGGGGCATTTGCTGGCGCAGGGGATCGAGCGGCGGTTGTGGCAGGTGGCGGGGGATGGTGGGCAAGGCGACGGTGGATAAGTTCTTGAGCCAGAATCAGCAGCCTTGAAGGGGCGGTTTGGGGTTGTGTTGGGGCTGCCAGGCGCCTGTCATGAGAGGTTCAGCGCCTATGAGATCGAGCGCCGCCCGCGCGGCGCTTCGCGGGGCAAGCCCGCTCCCACATTTGTTGCAACGTACCAAAACTGTGAGGCCATGGTTGCCAGCCTTGTTGGCTTGACTCGACTACCCGGCTGGCGCTCATGGCACCTCACCTATCTTGAATCATGCACCTAGGCGGGCAACCCCTCTTCCACAGGCATGGCCACGTTGCAACAAATGTGGGAGCGGGCTTGCCCCGCGAAGCGCCGCGCGGGCGGCGCTCGATCTCATAGGCACCAAAAATGCTGAGGCAGGCACTTGGTGGCCCTGATGCCCCGTCGAGTCATGCGCCCTTACCCCAGCGAGGACAAGCGACAACAACTGAATTGTTTCTGAAACACGGCCAGCCTTGAAACGGTTCACTCACCCCGGTAGTCTTTGCCCGCTGCTGTAAATCCAGCAGCCGGGTTTGGTAGCCCGCGATCAATCAAGGCGCACAAGCGCCCGCTCTGCGATACAGTTGGCGCTTTTTTGTGCCCGGCTGTTTCGTTTTATGGCGGCTGTGCGTAGGGCGCCTCCGTGCGCGCCGGTTTCCTTGATTCCCGGTCTACCAACCTGCGTACAGCCGTCACCCTTTCGTTTGGTAGCGATTTGTGGCGGCTCCAGTGAATCAAGGAGCGACACAATGACAAAAGGCTTACCGACCCTCCCGTACGCGCCACCACGGCGGCCTCCAGTTTTTCCACTTGTGAATGCAGCCACCCGCCATTGTTCGCCGTGCGCTCGGGCGTGGACTACGAAGATGCGCTGGTGCATCTGTCCACGCTGCTCAAGGGCGCATTTGCGACCAACCTCAAGGCGCTGGAGCTGGCCAAAGGGACCTGTCGTGATCTGCTGTTGAGCAATGACCATGGGCTGGACTCGGCCAAGGCGGTGGTGGAGGCGTTGCTGGATGGGGTGGAAAGGCAGCAACTGACCGGGCGGAGAAACCTGGCGCCAGGCGTCTGATTTCAAGGGCCTTTCGCGGGTGAACCCGCTCCCACAATTGGTGCGAAACCTGTGGGAGCGGGCAAGCCCGCGAAGAGGCCAGTGCAGGCCACACTCTCTCTGTTCATTATTAAAGTATCGCCAATTTCAACGCCCTGACCTGATAGAACTGCCAGTAGTCGTCACTGTTCTCCTATGAGCAAATTGCATCAAAGCCCCATGACATCTCTGAATGTGCGGCGTTGACAGTTAACTCGGAAAAGGTGCTCGGTGATGCAGACTCGGATAGGCCTGTTGATTTTTACCCTGGGAAGTTTGATCGGTTGCGTGTCGCACACCTCTTCGGTGCCTGCCGGTCCGCCCGCACAGACCCAGGTACTCGTAAGGGAAACAGCCAAGTCACAGCAGTTGGTCGAATTGAACAAACGGGGTGAGCAGGCGGTTGCGCAACTGAAAGTCTGGTACGACTCGGTCACCGAAGACTGCGGTGGGCCTGATAAACCCAGTTACCTGTGCAGCGGTTTCGAACTGCGTGCTACGGAGTTCAGCCCTGAGAATCTACCTTGGGACCCGAGCCAGAAGCACCTGGACAAAGGCGCCATCGCGTTTTCCTGGGTGCGCCGCGATACCAACTTCGGCAGGGCGGCGGAACGCTACAATGGTTTTTTGTTCCCGCCGCTACAGGCCATCGCGCCTGGCAAGATCCGCGATCTCGAAGTGCTGTGTACATTCCCCATTGATGGCGGTACGGACAAGCGCGAAACCGCGCAGGGATGCGGCCCGCATGACGGGTTTGAGACCACCACGGACGCATGTCAGAAGGTCGGTGTGACGGATGCGGATGAGTGGCTGGCAAAGTACAGCGAAGATGACATCAGGAAATCAAGAGTCTGCGGATGGGACCTGCGCGAGGCCCCCGCGAACATGAAGGCGCAGTGGTTTGAGATGCCGATAAAGGTCAGGGCGGGTTTGAGCGCAGAGGCGTGGATGGGCTACAACGAAATTTTGCTCCCAGTCTGGAAAGTCGGTGAAGGCGCAGACTTGCCTGTTTTTGCATTTTTCTATGTCGAGGGTCAGACGCAGGCAGGCTTGCTGGCGCAATTTGACCAGTTCCGGTATCACGCAGCTTACGGCCAGGCGGTGCCGGTAATCTGAATCAAGCTTCCCACGGCAAAAGATCAGGTAACGCAGTTGACTTACGATGAACAAGACCAGGCGGTGGGTCGACCTGTCGTTACTTCGGACGTTGATTTTGAAACCGAGCAGGTCGGTGATCGCAAGGAATTCAGGGTTGACGGGTCGACATTCATACTGCATGGCACTGGTAGCGTCAGCGACGATTCGCACGGCGGCGATGGAAGTGCCATACGCGGGAAACATCTGAAGTTCGAAGGTTCAACCGAAATTTTACTGCCTGGCACCGGAACTCGCCGTGTAAGTTACGACTGGGGGTGCAGTGATATATGCACGAGAGATCTCACCTTTAAGGATAACTACAAAATGCTGAATGACCGTGAAGGTATGCATTATGGGTCGGATGAGGTGACAGTGGACGGCCCTGAAATCCTGCATCTTTACATGGTTGAAGACGGCGAGAACCCGCAAATGGTCATAGACAACCTAAAAGTCATGCAAGCGCCAGAGCGATAACATCTTCTGTACTGTGGGAGCGGGCAAGCCCGCGAAGCAGGCGACGTGGTGGATGGCACCGGCAACGCCGGTGATCGCCGGCAAGCCAGCTCCCACAGAGATCGCATCAGGGCTGACAGGTGTTGGCCACAAGATATGTAGCGCTTGTGAGATCGAGCGCCGCCCGCGCGGCGCATCGCGAGCAAGCTCGCTCCTACATCTGTTTCGGGCCAATCATTCCTGCGGGATTTGCGCGCGAACGCTTTGGCGCATGACTCGATATTGCGTCGTACGAACAAGGCGGTCGCGCGCCCATGGCACAGGCGTTACTGGCCCGAAACAGATGTAGGAGCGAGCTTGCTCGCGATGCGCCGCGCGGGCGGCGCTCGGTCTCCCAGGCGCTGAAGATGCTGTGGCGAGCACCTGGCAACCCTAATGCCATTGCCAGAAACCATAGAATCTCCCACAGGGACTGCGCCAGCTTCAAGTAACCTGCCCAGCTCCCCCCAAACCATCCACTACCTGATGACGCCCAGCCATTTCTCCCGCACACTGCGGAAAATTCCCAAGCCCGTCTTCCGCCACCTTGCGGGGCACAGCCGGAGTAGAAAATGGCGCGACAACTAATAACAAACGCCCACGACCCGCTGCACGAGTCCCGCCAGGCCCGCCTGAAACTGGCGAGTGAGGGCGAGCTGCCGCTGGGCATGCTGCGCGACGAAATCGACGCCTCCTGGCGCCGCAGCCTCGGCCATGGCCTGGACAGCCTGCAAGGCGAACAGGTTGGCCTCGGCCTGGAACACGGCCATGATTTGCGTACCCTGCTGGAACGCAACCGCCTGCTGGTCGATGCCGTTACCCCCGAACTCGACTACCTGGTCTCGCGTCAGGGCAAGGCTGGCATCATCATCCTCGGCGACGCCAAGGCCAACGTGCTGGCCATCGAGGGCCAGACCCACGTACTCAGCCGCGAGGGCCTGCGCGACCTGCAACCGGGTAGCTGCTGGAGCGAAACACTGCGTGGCACCAACGCGATTGGAACAGCGGTGGTGGAAGGCCGCCCTACGCTGATCAACTGCGGCGAACATTACCTCGACCGCCTCAGCCCGTTCTCCTGCACCTCCGTGCCCCTGCGCGATCCGCGTGGCGAGGTGATCGGCGTGCTCGACATCACCCGCGAAGGGGTGATGGCGCAGCCACAGGACAGCCTGACAACGCTGATGCTGGCCGCCGGCAATATCGAAAGCCGCCTGTTCGGCCTGTGCCACCCCGCGCAACTGGTGCTGGCCTTCCACAGCCGCCCGCAGTACCTCAACAGCGCCTGGCACGGCCTGCTGGCGCTGAGCCTGGACGGTGAAGTGCTGGCCGCCAACGACAGTGCCTGCCAGTTGTTGCAGGTGCCGCGCCATGAGCTGATCGGGCGGCGCAGCACTGACCTGCTCGGCGAACGCTCACCTGCGTTCATTACACGCCTGTGGCAGGGCGGGGTGAGCAGCGTGCAGACGGCCAAGGGCGAGTTCTACTTCCGCGCCTTGCAGTTGCCACGGCATGGCCGGGTCAATGGCAGTGCGCCGGCAAGTAAACCGGCGCCTGGCAAGCAGTCGCCCGCACTGGAAGCATTGGCGGGCGGCGACCCGCGCCTGGCGCGCAACCTGCGCATGGCCCGCCAGGGCCTGGGCAATGGCCTGCCGGTGCTGCTGCTGGGCGAGACCGGTACCGGCAAGGAAGTGGTTGCCCGGGCGTTGCACCAGGCCAGTCCGCGGGCCGACAAACCGTTTGTGGCCGTGAACTGCGCGGCCATCCCCGAAGGGCTGATCGAGTCCGAGCTGTTTGGCTACCGCGAGGGTGCGTTCACCGGCTCGCGCCGGGGCGGCATGGTCGGGCGGTTGATGCAGGCCCATGGCGGCACGCTGTTCCTGGATGAAATCGGCGACATGCCGCTGGCCCTGCAAGCGCGCCTGTTGCGGGTGTTGCAGGAGCGCCGTGTGGCGCCGCTGGGGGCGGGGGACGAGCAGGACATCGATGTGGCGCTGATCTGCGCCACTCACCGCGACCTCAAGCGCCTGGTGCAAGAGCAGCACTTTCGCGAAGACCTTTACTACCGGGTCAATGGCGTGTCGCTGCGCCTGCCGGCGCTGCGCGAGCGAGATGACCTGGGCGCGATCATCCAGGGGCTGCTGGACAAGTCCGATGCCCGTGGCGTAACCCTCGACCCGGCGCTGGCTGCCTTGCTCGAAGGCTTCGACTGGCCGGGTAACATCCGCCAGCTGGAAATGGTGGTGCGCACGGCGTTGGCCATGCGCGAGGACGGCGAGCAGGTGCTGACACTGGACCACCTGACCGATTGCCTGCTGGACGAGTTGGCCAGCGGCACGGCGCCTTCTGGCAGCCTCAAGGACAACGAACTTGAGATGATCCGCGGCGCGCTGGCGCGCCACCAGGGCAATGTGTCGGCGGCGGCCGATGCGCTGGGGATCAGCCGGGCAACGCTGTACCGCAAGCTCAAACAGTTGCGCGGCTGAACCATGGGCCCATTGTTCGCGAGGCTGGTGGAGTCCAGCGACCCTGTACTGATGCGCCAGGCGCTGGCCTGGCTGTATGGTTTTGTGCGCCCGCACCGGCGTGCCATCGGCCTGCTGCTGGGCCTGTCGCTGGGTGCCTCGCTGCTGGCGCTGGCGCAGCCCTGGCTGGTCAAGACGCTGATCGACGAGGGGCTGCTGGCCAAGGACTACCAGACCCTCTGGCACATGGCGGCAATCATGATCGGGGCCGGGCTGCTCGGTACCGTGCTGGCCGGGGTCAACCGCTACCTGCATACGCGCTTGTCAGGGCGCATCCTGTTTGCCCTGCGCGATGACCTTTACCGCCATTTGCAGCAGTTATCGCCAACGTTCTACGGGCGACGGCGCATGGGCGACATTCTTTCGCGACTCGATGGCGATGTTGCCGAGATTCAGCGTTTTGCCGTGGACTCGTTGTTCTCGGCCGTGTCGGCGGTAATCGGCCTGGTGGGTGCAGTGGCGTTGATGCTGATGCTGTCGTGGCAGTTGTCGCTGCTGCTGGCGCTGCTGGTGCCGATCGAAGTGCTGTGGCTGCGCTGGATGCGGCGCAAGGTGGAGCGCGAAGTGCGCAACCTGCGTGAGCGCTCGGCAGATGTGTCGTCGTTCCTGGTCGAGACGTTGCCCGCCATGAAGTTCATTCAGGCGGCCGGCCAGCAAGGCCGTGAGGCAGGGCGGCTGGACCAGCTGGGCCAGGGCTACATGCACCAGCTGCTCAAGGTGCAGGTGACCGAGTTCTTCACCCAGGCCATCCCGGGTACGCTGACCTCGTGGTGCCGCGCCTGCGCGTTTCTGGTGGGCGGTTGGTGGGTCATCCAGGGCACCTGGCAACTGGGTGCATTGATCGCGTTTTCCACCTACATGGGCATGGCTGTAGGGCCGGTGCAGAGCTTGCTTGGCCTGTATGTGGCGGTGCAGCGCATGGCCGTGAGCCTGGGCCGGGTAATGGAGCTGAAGCAGGAGGCGGTGGCGGTGCGCCCCGCTGCCAATCCGCAGCCTATGCCTGAAGGGCCAGGCGAGTTGCAGCTTGAAGGGGTGGGTTTTGCCCATGAAGGGCGCCAGGGTGCGGTGCTGAGCAACGTGCATGTGCGCGTACCGGGCGGCCTGAAGGTGGCCATCAGCGGCGCCTCGGGGGTGGGCAAGTCGACCCTGATCGACCTGCTGCAGCGCTTTTACGACCCGGATGACGGGCGTATTTTGCTGGATGGCACCGACCTGCGCGAGCTGGACCTGGCCGCGTTGCGCAGGCGCATCGCGGTGGTCAGCCAGGACATCGTACTGTTCCGTGGCACGCTGGCGCAGAACCTTGCCTACGGTGTGCCCGAGGCCAGTCGTGATGAACTGGAACGGGTAGTGCGCCTGGCACGCCTGGATAGCCTGGTCGACAGCCTGCCGCTGGGTTTGGACGGCCTGCTGGGCGAGCGTGGCCAGCAGTTGTCGGGCGGGCAGAAGCAACGTATCGCCATCGCCCGTGCGGTGCTGCAGGCCCCGGCGATCCTGGTGCTGGACGAGGCCACTTCGGCAGTGGACGAAGCCACCGAGCGTGAAGTGATCGCCGCCATCGACCAGTTGTTTGCCGGCCGCACGCGCATCCTGATCAGCCACCGGGCTTCGACACTGGCCGATGCCGACCTGCACTTGCGGCTGCATGATGGCCAGTTGCAGGTGCTGCCGCAGGAGGTCATCAGGCATGGGCTCTGACGTGCGCGTTGGCATCATCGACAGTGGCTGCTCGCTGGAGCAGGCCAACGGTTTGCTTGGCGCCCGGCGCTTCTGGCTGGAAGACGGCCAGTTGCGTGAAGGCGCAATGCTGCCCGACCAGCTCGGGCATGGCAGTGCGGTACTTGCCGGCCTGGAACGCGAAGCCGGTGCGGTACCGTTGCTGATGGCCCAGGTGTTCGGTGACCAGGCCAGCACCAGCGCCTTGCAGGTGGCGGCCGCGCTGCTGTGGCTGGTGGAGGCCGGGGCCACGCTGGTCAACCTCAGCCTGGGGTTGCAGCAGGACCGGCCCGTGCTGCACCAGGCCTGTGCCGAAGCGCTGGCGGCTGGCGTGCTGTTGTGTGCATCCAGCCCGGCGCAGGGCGGGCCGGTGTACCCGGCTAGCTACCCTGGGGTGCTGCAACTGACCGGAGACGCGCGTTGCGCGCCCGGCGAGTGGTCCTGGCTTGGTACCCGGCAGGCGGATTTTGGCGGTTATGTTGGTACGGGCGGCAGAGCAGGTGCGAGCCTGGGCTGTGCGGCGTTGAGCGGGAGGATTGCTGCTTTGCTGCGTGACGAGCCGGGTATGGATCGCCAGCAGATCCATGCCTGGTTACGCGATCACGCGGCGTTTAGCGGCCCTGAGCGGCGGGGGGCGAGCCATGGCTGAGCCGCGCATCGTGGTGCTGGGCGCCGGCCCTGCGGGTGCGGCCACGGCCATTGGCCTGCGGCGGCTGGGCCATAGCGTGACGGTGGTGTCCGAGTGGCGCCGTTTCGCGGCGGTTGAGGGGGTTTCGCAGCGGGTGCTGGAGGGCATGCGGCATGCGGGCCTCGGCGGGGCCTTGAGCCAGGCGGCCATGCCGGCTACCCGGCAGGTGCACTGGAATGGCCAGCGCCTGCACATGAACCAGGAATTTTTGCTCGACCGACAACGGTTTGACCGGGCGCTGCGCGACGACCTTCAGCGTGCAGGCGTGCACATGGTCGAGGGGCGCGTGCGTGAGGTGCTGCACGAGGGCGGTCATCGTGTTCGTCTGGACGATGGGCAGGTACTGGTCGCTGATTTCCTCGTCGAGGCTCGCGGCCGCCAGGCACCGCTGGCCGCAGACCGTTTGCGCGGGCCGGAGACAGTCAGCCTGCTGAATGCCTGGCAAGCGAGCCCGGGGGCGCCTGCCTCGGCAGTGGAGAGCCTGGAGGATGGTTGGGCGTGGATGGCGCGGCTCGAGGATGGCCGCTGTTACTGGCAGATCACGCTGGACGCCGCTGGGCTACCGGGCAAGGCCGGGCTGGCAGACTACTGCGTGGCGCGGCGTGGCCTTAGCGCGCTGGTGGCCGAACTGTTCGATGCCCAGGCGTTGATGCCGGCAGAGGTGCATGCTCGCAGCAGTACCGCGATTCTGGCCGGGGAATGCGTTGGGCAGGACTGGATACGGGTGGGTGATGCCGCGATGGCGGTTGACCCGCTGTCGGGCAACGGCATTTTCCAGTCGCTGTCTTCGGCGTTGCAGGCACCGGTGGTGGTCAACACGTTGCTGCGCAAGCCCGAGCGGGCTGCGTTGGCGGGTCAGTTTCACCAGCAGCGGGTCGAGCAGCTGTTCTTGCGTTTTGCCCGGATCGGGCGGGATTTCTACGCGCAAGAGCAGGCGCGCGCAGGGCAGCCGTTCTGGGGGCGGCGGCAAGGCTGGCCGGATGCGCAGCCGTTGCATAAGGCTGCGGATTGGAACGCAGTGCGGGTCGAGCGGCGGCCGGTACTGCGTGATGGGCTGGTGGACGAAGCCGAGGTGGTGGTGACGGCGGATCAGCCGTTGGGGGTGTGGCATTTGCAGGGGGTGGAGTTGGCGCCTGTGGTGCGGGAAGTGCGTAGCGGCCGACCGGTTGAGGCCGTGTTGTCTGGCTTGGCGGGTGAGCAGCAGATGATGGTGCGGCGCTGGTTGTTGGAGCAGGGGTTGGTTTGAGATTGCCGGGGCCGCGTTGCGGCCCATCGCAGGCAAGCCAGCTCCCACAGGTACTGCGCAAGACCCAGGGTTTGCACTGTTCCTGTGGGAGGTTCTATGGTTTCTGGCAAGGGCATCAGGGTTGCCGGGTGCTCGCCACGGCATCTTCAGCGCCTTTGAGATCGAGCGCCGCGCGGGCGGCGCTCGATCTCACACGCGCCGCATATCTTGTGGCCAACCCCTGTCAGCCCTGATGCGATCCCTGTGGGAGCTGGCTTGCCTGCGATGGGCTGCAAAGCAGCCCCACAGTCTCGAATCAGAAGAAGGTGCCGACGATGAGTTGCAGATAGGTCCCGGTGTCCGTCCCCCCCAATTGCGTCCCACCGTTGGCCGCACTACGCTCCGGTTTGTAGAACCCCACCACGGGGCTGATCAGCAGGTGGTCGTTGACCATCCATTCCACATACAGGTCCAGCTCCCGCCCGCCGAGGTTACCCTGGTCGGTGTCCAGCGTGTCGAAGTCGAAGTACAGCGCGCCAACGGTCAGGTTGTCCCTTGGCTTGCCCTTCAACGCCACATGGTGCACCTGGCTGTTCTTGTTGAACGGCCCGGCATAGTTGGCCGCCACTTCACCCTGGAACCAGGTGCCATAGCCGCGGCTCAGGCCATAGAACAACGGGTCGAAGCCCTCGGAAAAGCGGCTGAAGCGGTAGGTCGCAGTCGGTGTCCAGGGCAGCTCGGAGAACGTCCAGTTGCCCTCCAGGTACCAGGCGTTCTCGCGCCCGCCGGTCTTGTCCTGGGTCACGTACTCGGCGGCCAGTTCCAGGTCTTTTACGCCGAGGTTGCCGCGCCCGCGCAGGCTGGCGGTGTCCATGCCGTCGCGGTGCTCCAGGCCCATGATCTGCGCGTAGCGCTGGTCTACATCGAGGCCGCGGATCCAGCTGAGGCCGACGGTGCCGTTGTCGCCGACATGCTCCAGGTTGGCCACCGCCATTGAGGTGTCGGCCTGGTAATGGTTGTCGGACTTCAACCACATCAGGTCGCCGCGCCAGCCTTGGTTGCCGCCCAGGCGCAGCACGGCGGTGCGGTCGAAGGCTTTGCGGGCCGCCAGGTAGTAGGCGCCGCCGCGGTCGAAGTTGGCGCCCAGGTCGACCTTGCCCAGGTTTACCGGGTCACCCTGGATCAGGAAGCCATCGCCCAGTGTGACTACCTGGCGGCCGCCGGAAATGTCCACGCCGTCTTCGCCCAGTGCCGGGAACAGGTTGCTTGAGCGCCAGCCCAGGTACAGGTCTTCGATGGCGGTGCGGCG
The DNA here is from genome assembly GCF_044769185.1 of Pseudomonas sp. NPDC090592. Classification (NCBI taxonomy): domain Bacteria; kingdom Pseudomonadati; phylum Pseudomonadota; class Gammaproteobacteria; order Pseudomonadales; family Pseudomonadaceae; genus Pseudomonas; species Pseudomonas sp. NPDC090592. The sequence continues at coordinate 77,851 of NZ_JBIVXJ010000005.1, read as the reverse complement.
CTCGTCGCCCAGGGTCAGGCCGGCGGCATCGCCGTCGCCCCAGGTGGCGGAGCTGAGCAGGCTGAAGGCGCCGTAGAGGGCACCGGCATCGGGCACGGCCTGGCTGCCGCTCAGGCCGTACTTGATGTAGCCCTCCTGCCAGGCGGTGCTGCCGGGCTGGCGGTTGCCGGCCTGGTTGAAGCTTTCGTCGCTGTGGAAGACGCCGAACAGGGCTTCGAGGTCGGCGTTGAGGGTGGTGCCGTTTTGGTTGTACAGCTCGTAGGCCTGGGTGGCGGGGGCGGTCAGCAACAGGGCCAATGTGCAGGCGAGTGTGTGCTTCATGGTTTTGCTCCATGGTTTTTTATTGTTGTTTTTGTATTGCCTGTGCTGGCCCTATCGCCGGCAAGCCAGCTCCCACAAGTACGACACAGGACCAAAGGGCAGTGGCGACCTGTGGGAGCGGGCGAGCCCGCGAAGAGGCCAGGTCAGGAGAGTGATCAGAGCTTGATCAACACCGACTTGAGCTCGGTGTAATGCTCGATGGCCGCCGCCCCCATTTCACGGCCGACGCCAGACATCTTGTAGCCACCAAACGGCAGCGCCGGGTCCAGCGCGCTGTGGCAGTTGACCCACACCGAGCCCGACTTGATGCGCGGGATCATGCGGTGCACGGCGGCCAGGTCGTTGGACCAGATGCTTGCACCCAACCCATAGGGGTTGTCGTTGGCCATGCCGATCACCTCGTCCAGGTCATCGAACGGCATGGCCACCAGCACCGGCCCGAAGATTTCTTCCTGCACCAGGCGGTGGCGCTGGTCGACATCGACGATCACCGTCGGCTTGACGAAGTAACCTGGGCCAAAGCCTTCGCCACCGCAGGCGATGGTCGCACCCAGTTCGCGGCCAAGTTCGATGTAGCCGGTAACACGGTCCTGTTGCTTGGCCGAGATCAACGGCCCCATCTGCACGGCCGGGTCCAGCCCGCTACCCAGCTTCATGCCGTTGGCGATGCCGGCGATGTCGGCTACCACGTTGTCGAAGTGCTTGCGGTGCACGTACAGCCGTGAGCCGGCGCAGCACACCTGGCCCTGGTTGAAGAAGATTGCCGTGGCCGCACCGGCAGCGGCTTCCTGCAGGTTGGCGTCGGGCATGACGATGGTCGGCGACTTGCCGCCCAGCTCCAGGGTGACGCGGGTCATGTTGTCCATGGCCGCCTTGCCGATCAGCTTGCCGACCTCGGTGGAGCCGGTGAAGGTCAGTTTGTCCACGCCGGGGTGGCGGCTGAGCGCGGCGCCGGCATTCAGGCCGGTACCGGTGACCACGTTGAACACACCGGCCGGGTAGCCGGCCTCGTCTACCAGTTCGGCCAGCTTGAGCACGCTCAGCGGTGTTTCGTCAGCCGGCTTGAGCACCACGGTGCAGCCGGTGGCCAGTGCCGGGCCGAGCTTCCAGCAGGCCAGCAGCAACGGGAAGTTCCAGGCGACGATGGCGCCGACCACGCCGACAGCTTCACGGCGCACAAAGCCGTGGAACTGGTCGTTGGGCATCAACGGCATGGAGGCTTCGACGGTGCTACCCTCGATCTTGGTGGCCCAGCCAGCCATATAGCGCAGGAAGTCGATGGCCAGTTGCACGTCCATCACCTGGGCCACGGCGGCGCTCTTGCCGTTGTTCAGGCATTCCAGCTCGGCCAGCTGGCGGGCGTCGCGCTCCATCAGGTCGGCCAGGCGCCACAGCAGGTTCTGGCGTTCGCGCGGGCGCAGGCGGCTCCACGGCGAATCGTCGAAGGCCTGGCGTGCTGCGCGTACGGCGCGGTCGACGTCTTCGGCTTCGGCGGCAGGCACTTCACCCAGCACTTCGCCGGTGGCCGGGTTGCGGAACGACAGGGTGTGACCGCTGGCGGCGTCCTGCCAGTCGGCGCCGATGCGCATCTTCAGCTTGCGTTCGAGAAAGGCGCGGGTGGCGGGCAGGATGGGCAGGTCGGAAAGCATGGGGCTGTGCCTCTTGTCATTGGATGTGACGGGCACTGGCGCAAGGCGCGTGCCAAGCGTGTGCATTGCGCGCAAGGTATTGAACGGGCTGGGTTTTGCCTGGGTGCAAGGTCGTCATTGCAGGGTTGCGCTGTTGCACATTGAGACGGTGTGAGACGGTGGTGACACAGTGGCTGTACCGGCCTCTTCGCGGGCGCGCCCGCTCCCACAGGTAATGCACGAGCTTGAAACCGGTGAGTTTCCTGTGGGAGCGGGCATGCCCGCGAAGGCCTGCGCAGCAGGCCCTGTCTCAACATGAAACACCCTGTCGCGAAATAGCACGGTGCAATTGGCCATGTTTGCTTCCGACCAAGCCCGGGAAACCACCTAAAAGCCTGAAAGGCAACACTTTTACAACATCTGGCACAGTTCCTGTATCACAACCGTCACATGCACACCTGCTGTACCAAAGCGTGCGAAAAACGATAAGAACAACAACCGTGGAGGTCTGACCTTGAAGACGACTCGACTCCGGCGGCATGCGGGCAAACTGGCGCTGGTCGCCGCCGCGCTGCTGAGCACCCAGGCCATGGCGGCCGAGCAGGGCCCGAGCCTGTTGCAGAACAAGTGCATGGGGTGCCATATCCCCGAAGGCAACGATACCTACAGCCGTATCAGCCACCAGCGCAAAACCCCGGAAGGCTGGCTGATGAGCATCGCCCGGATGCAGGTGATGCACGGCCTGCAGATCAGCGACGACGACCGTCGCACGCTGGTCAAGTACCTGGCCGACAAGCAAGGCCTGGCGCCCAGCGAAACCGATGGTGTGCGCTACGCCATGGAGCGCCGGTTGAACACTGTCGAGCACTTCGACACCCAACTCAGCGAAACCTGTGGCCGTTGCCACTCCGGTGCCCGCGTCGCCTTGCAGCGCCGCCCGGCCAAGGAATGGGAGCACCTGGTCAACTTCCACCTTGGCCAATGGCCGTCCCTCGAATATCAGGCCCAGGCGCGGGACCGAGACTGGCTGCCGATTGCCTTGCAGCAAGTGGTGCCGGAACTGGCCAGGCGCTACCCGCTGGAAAACGCGGCGTGGGCCGAATGGCAGAAAGCCAAACCCAAGGCCGACGCATTGCCGGGGCAGTGGGCGTTCAGCGGTCGCATGCTGGCCAAAGGCGATGTGCGTGGGGTGATGAGCGTCACAGCGGCCGAGGGCGACACCTTCAAGGTTGAGGTCAAGGGCGCCTATGCCGACGGTACGCCGTTCAACGGCAGTGGCACGGCGATCCTGTACAACGGCTACGAGTGGCGCGGCAACGTCAAGGTTGGCGACACCAACCTGCGCCAGGTATTCGCGGCGCTGGATGGCGAAATGAAAGGCCGCATGTTCGAGGCCGAGCACGACGAGCGTGGGCTGGACTTCACCGCTGCGAAGGAAGGCAAGGCACGCCTGCTGGCAGTACAACCCGCGTTTATCAAGGCCGGTGGCGAAAGCGAAATCACCCTGGTGGGCAGCGGCCTGGACGGCAAGCCCGACCTGGGCGCTGGCGTGGAAGTGACCGAGGTGCTGGAGCAAACCCCAACCCTGGTGCGGGTCAAGGCCCGCGCTGCGGCAGACGCCACGCCTGGCCAGCGCGAAGTTGCGGTTGGCGCGCTCAAGGGCGTCAACCTAGCGGTGTACGACAAGGTTGATGAAGTGAAGGTAGTGCCGGCGTTCTCCATTGCCCGCATTGGCGAGAACGGCGCTTCGGTACCGAAAGTGCAAGGCCGCTTCGAGGCTGAAGCCTGGGGTAAGGACGCCAGTGGGCAGCCCCTGCGCATCGGCTACCTGCCGGCCACCTGGAAGGTTGAGCCGTTCAACGAGCGTGCGGTCGAGGACGAAGACGTCAAGTTCGCCGGCAAGATGCAGGCCGATGGCGTGTTCGTACCAGGCGGCGCTGGCCCCAACCCTGAGCGCAAGATGATGACCAACAACGCTGGCAACCTGAAGGTCATCGCCACGCTGGCCGACGGTGGCCAGACCGGCGAAGGGCACATGATCGTCACCGTTCAGCGCTGGAACAACCCGCCACTGCCGTAACGGCAGGGCGCAACGGTTTTCCAACGGATCGATTATCGGGAGGTCGCCATGGGCGCACTACTTAATCTTGTCGAGCGCAACCTGCACGAAGTTCAGGTCGACGCCGACCGCATGCTGTTCCATATCCCCAGCAGTTCGCTGTTCACCGCCGATGCGGTAACCGGCGGCATCATCGACACCCTGCGCCAGCAGGGCTGTTCGGCCGAGGAGCTGATGCTTCGCCTTGGCCAGCAGTTTGCCAGCAACGATATCCAGGACACCCTGCGCGAGCTGATCGCGCTGGAACTGGTCAGCGACGGTTCGCCGCTGACCCCGGAAATCGCCCTCAAGCGGGTCGAGCGCACGGCACTGAATACCGTGGTGCTCAACGTCAACACCGGGTGCAACCTCAGCTGCACCTACTGCTACAAGGAAGACCTGGACAAGCCGTCAGCCGGCAAGAAGATGAGCACCGCCACCGCCGAGGCCTCGGTGGAAATGCTGCTCAAGGAATCGCCCGACGAAGAGCGCTACAGCGTGGTGTTCTTCGGTGGCGAGCCATTGTCCAACCGGCCGCTGATCGAGCACATGGTGGCCTACTGCGAGCGGCGGTTCGCCGAGGCGGGCAAGCAGGTAGAGTTCATCATGACCACCAATGCCACGCTGCTGACCGAAGAGATCATTGACTGGCTCAATGCCCACCGCTTCGGCCTGTCGATCAGCATCGACGGCCCCAAGACCGTGCACGACCGCAACCGCATCACCGTGGGCGGGCAGGGCACCTATGACGTAGTGCGACGCAAGGCTGACCTGCTGCTGTCGCGTTACAACAGTCGCCCGGTGGGCGCGCGGGTGACCTTGACCCGCGGCATTACCGATATCGAGACCATCTGGAACCACCTGTTCAACGAAATGGGCTTTGCCGAAGTCGGCTTTGCCCCGGTCACCTCCGGCGACATGGCCGACTTCAACCTCACCGGCGAAGAACTGGTAGAAGTTTTCGCCAACATGAAGGCGCTGGGCCGCCGTTACCTGGAAGCTGCGCTGGAGCACCGCAACATCGGCTTCTCCAACCTGCATCAGCTGATCACCGACATTCACGAGGGCCACAAGAAGGCCCTGCCGTGCGGTGCCGGGCTGAAAATGCTGGCGGTGGACCACAAGGGCGAGTTGAACCTGTGCCACCGTTTCACCGGCTCCAACCTGCCGACCTTTGGCAATGTGCACCAGGGTGTGAAGCAGGTAGAGCTCAACGACTTCCTGTCGCAGCGCCTGGACCGCAGCAACACCGGCTGCGAGAGCTGCCGCATCCGCAACCTGTGCTCTGGCGGCTGCTACCACGAAAGCTACGCCCGCTACGGCGACCCGCAGCACCCGACCTATCACTATTGCGAACTGATGCGCGACTGGGTCGACTTCGGCATTGAAGTCTACAGCCGCATCATGGCCGCCAACCCGGCCTTCATCGACCGCTACATCACCCCGCGGAAGGCGCACTGACATGAAGCACTTGAAGCCCCTGAACAACAAGGCGCGCATCCTTGAACAAGCCGCCGCCGAAGACCGCGTGGAAGAAGTCATGGCCATGAGTGCGGTGGCAGGCTGCACCGCCACCACCGACCCGGGTTGGGAAGTGGATGCCTTTGGCGGTGTGAGTTCGCTGTGCCAGCCGATGGAAGCCGACCTGTATGGCTGCTCCGACCCTTGCTGGTGGCCGGCCCAGGTGCCGGACATGATGAGCACCTATCAGGACTGGAACGCCCAGGCGACCAACTCGGCGGATGACTGGCGCAACCTCGGCACTGTGTTCCCGAAAGACAAGTGACCGGCCCAACAAGAATGACAAGGGGAAACCGCATGAAAGCTGGACGCTGCGCGCAACTCGCGCTCACCATCGCCGCCACGGCTTGCGCCGGGCTGGCGCAGGCCGACGACACCGGGCCGGCGCTGAAGGCAGGGCACGAATACATGATCGTGACCAACTACCCGAACAACCTGCATGTGGTCGATGTGGCCAGTGACACGGTCTACAAAAGCTGCAAGATGCCCGACAGGTTCGGCCCCGGTACCGCGATGATGGCGCCGGACAACCGTACCGCCTATGTGCTGAACAACCATTACGGCGACATCTACGGCATCGACCTGGACACCTGCAAGAATACCTTCCGGGCCAACCTGTCGAGCGTGGCCGGTGAAGTGGGCCGGTCGATGTACTCGTTCGCCATCAGCCCGGACGGCAAGGAAGTGTACGCCACGGTCAACCCGACCCAGATGCTGAACGACCACTACGTGGTCAAGCCACCGCGGCTGGAGGTGTTCAGCACCGCCGACGGGTTGCAGGCCAAGCCGGTGCGTACCTTCCCGATGCCGCGCCAGGTGTACCTGATGCGCACCGCCGACGATGGCACGCTGTATTTCGCCGGGCCGGACATCTACAAGATGGACGTGAAGACCGGCAAGTACACGGTGGCCTTGCCACTGCGCAACTGGAACCGCAAGGGCTACAGCGCCCCGGACGTGCTGTATTTCTGGCCGCACCAGAACCCGCGCCACGAGTTCTCGATGTTGTACACCATCGCCAGATTCAAGGATGAGAAGCAGGACCCGAACGAGGCCGAGCTGCTGTACGGCTACCTGAGCGTAGACCTGAAGACCGGCAAGACCCATACCCAGGAGTTTGCCGACCTGACCGAGCTGTACTTCACCGGCCTGCGCTCGCCCAAGGACCCGAACCAGATCTACGGCGTGCTCAACCGCCTGGCCAAGTACGACATCAAGCAGCGCAAGCTGATCAAGGCGGCTAACCTTGAGCACACCTACTACTGCGTCACCTTCGACAAGAAGGGCGACAAGCTGTACCTGGGCGGCACTTTCAACGATTTGGCGGTGTTCAACCCGGATACGCTGGAGAAGGTGAAGAACATCAAGTTGCCGGGTGGTGACATGTCTACCACCACACCGCAGGTGTTTATCCGCTAGACCGGCGTTGCCCTCTTCGCGGGCTTGCCCGCTCCCACAGGTACTGCACAGTCCTTGAAACCTGTGTGGTATCTGTGGGAGCGGGCAAGCCCGCGAAGAGGCCGGCCCGGACAACACAAAAACAACAAGAGAACGCCCATGCCCCAGCCAAGCTACTCCCAGGGCGACCAGGCCAAAGCCCTGCTCAGCCAATGCATCGGCGATGCCTTCGACACCACCGTCGCCCGCTTCCCCGACCGCGAAGCCCTGGTGGTCCGCCATCAGTCCCTGCGCTACACCTGGCAGCAACTGGCCGAGGCCGTCGACCAACACGCCCGCGCCCTGCTGGCCCTGGGCGTGCAACCCGGCGACCGCCTGGGTATCTGGGCGCCCAACTGCGCCGAGTGGTGCGTCACCCAATTTGCCAGTGCCAAGGTTGGCGCGATCCTGGTCAACATCAATCCGGCCTACCGCTCCAGCGAACTGGACTATGCCCTCGGCCAGTCCGGCTGCCGCTGGGTGATCTGCGCCGATGCGTTCAAGACGTCCGATTACCACGCCATGCTGCTGGGCCTGATCCCGGGGCTTGCCAGCGGCCAACCGGGCGCGCTGACTTGCGAACGGTTCCCCGAGCTACGCGGCGTGGTCAGCCTGGCCGTTGCGCCACCGCCGGGGTTTCTGGCCTGGCACGCGTTGCAGGCCCGCGCCGAAGCTGTCAGCCCTGAGGCCCTGGCCGAGCGCCAGGCACAACTGCACTGCGACGACCCGATCAATATCCAGTACACCTCGGGCACCACCGGTTTTCCCAAGGGTGCCACCCTCAGCCACAGCAACATCCTCAACAACGGCTATATGGTCGGCGAAAGCCTGGGCCTGACCGAGCACGACCGGCTGGTGGTACCGGTGCCGCTGTACCACTGCTTCGGCATGGTCATGGCCAACCTTGGCTGCATGACCCACGGCAGCACGCTGATCTACCCCAACGATGCCTTCGATCCGTTGGCCACATTGCGTGCGGTGGCGGAAGAAAAGGCCACGGCGCTGTACGGCGTGCCAACCATGTTCATCGCCGAACTGGACCACCCGCAGCGGGGCGAATTCGACCTGTCGAGCCTGCGCACCGGGATCATGGCCGGTGCCACGTGCCCAATCGAAGTAATGCGCCGGGTGATTGGCGAGATGCACATGGCCGAAGTGCAGATTGCCTATGGCATGACCGAAACCAGCCCGGTGTCGCTGCAAACCGGGCCTGACGATGACCTGGAACGCCGGGTGACCAGCGTCGGCCGCACCCAGCCACGTTTGGAAAGCAAGGTGGTCGACGCCGACGGCAACACCGTGCCACGTGGCGAGATAGGTGAACTGTGCACCCGCGGCTACAGCGTGATGCTCGGTTACTGGAACAACCCCAAGGCCACGGCTGAAAGCATCGATGAAGATGGCTGGATGCACACCGGCGACCTTGCCGTGATGGACGAGCAGGGGTACGTGCGCATTGTCGGGCGTAGTAAAGACATGATCATCCGCGGCGGCGAGAACATCTACCCGCGTGAACTGGAAGAGTTCTTCTTCACCCACCCGGCGGTGGCGGATGTGCAGGTGATTGGCGTGCCGTGCAGCAAATACGGCGAAGAGATCGTGGCCTGGGTGCGGCTGCATCCAGGGCATAGTGCCAGTGAGGATGAGTTGCGCGAGTGGGCGAGGGCGCGGATTGCGCATTTCAAGGTGCCCAGGTACTTCCGCTTTGTCGACGAGTTCCCGATGACCGTGACGGGCAAGGTGCAGAAGTTCAGGATGCGTGAGATCAGTGTCGAGGAATTGTCTGCACGGTGATGTATTGCCTGTGCGGGCCTCTTCGCGGGCAAGCCCGCTCCCACAGGGACCGCACAGGATCTGAAGTCGGTGCAGTACCTGTGGGAGCGGGCTTGCCCGCGAAGAGGCCCGCACAGGCGGCAGATGACTTCAGCCTTGCAGCAACTCCGGGCTGTTGAAATTGCTCAACCGGCGATCGCCTTCTGCACATTCCAGCGCCTGGACCTGGTCGCGCAGCAAGGCCTTCTGCAAACTCCGCTCCCCCTCGGCCCAGGCCTGTTGCAGCACCGGCAGCACCCGCCGCGGCAGCACACTGAACATCGGTTGCCAATACCCACCCTGGCGCACCATGGCCGCACTGTCATTGGCCACTGCCAACCGCAGCAGATCTTCGATCAACACCCCGTCAACCAGCGGTGCATCGCAAGCCAGCAGCACCACCCAGTCATGCCGTGCCACATTGAGCCCGGCAATCACCCCCGCCAGTGGCCCGGGGAAGTCCGCGTCGGCATCGCCCACCAACTGGTCGGCATAGGCGCGGTAGACGTCCTGGTTGCGGTTGCAGGAAATCACCAGGTCATCAGTGAGTGGCCTTACGGTGCGGTGCATGTGCGCGATCAAGGGTTCGCCCTGCCAGTCCACCAGGCCTTTGTCACGCCCACCCATGCGTTGGCCACGGCCTCCAGCGAGAATCAGGGCTGAGCTGGTAGGCAAGGATGTGGTCATGGTTGCAGTTCCAGGTTAGGGCAGGTGGCAACCCTCCCATGGCCGGCAAGCGTTGTCCAGCAAGCGGGCTTACGGTTTGCACCCGCCTGACATTTTTGCCAGTTGTGCCGGGCGCCCCTTCTCCCTTCAATACAGTTGGAACCTTGGCATTGCGACGGTGCCAAGGCCGATAACAAGGAGAAGACTTTTGAACAAATCGGAACTGGTAGATGCCGTGGCAGAGGCTGCGGATGTGAGCAAGGCAAAGGCACTGAAGGTGGTCGATGTCTTTATCGATACAGTCAAGGCAACGCTAAGCGCACGCGAGAATGTGGCCCTGGTGGGCTTTGGTACCTTTTCAACTGCACACAGGAAAGAGCGGATCGGCAGAAACCCGCGAACGGGCGAGGCGTTGAAGATTGCCGCTGCGAACAAAGTCAAATTCACGGCCGGTAAAAAATTCAAGGACGCCGTCCAACTCTACGAGCACCCCGGTCAGAAGCCTAAACCAAGCAAATGACCGGAAAGGGGACCGGAGCCTGATGCCAGTCAGGCCAGTTGGGGCTGCTTCGCAGCCCATCGCCGGCAAGCCAGCTCCCACCCCGACTGCAATGAATTCAAGCCATGCGCCGAACTTGTGGGAGCCTGGCTTGCCGGCGATGGGCCGCAACGCGGCCCCAGATTCCTTGATTGGCTGGCGTCAGGCCGGAGCCTCCTCGCCCGTGGTTTCTGTTTTGCCCTTGCCCGCCAACCGCATCACCACTACAAAAAACACCGGCACGAACACCACCGCCAGGGTAGCGCTGAGCATGCCGCCGATCACCCCGGTGCCGATGGCCTGCTGGCTGGCCGAGCTGGCGCCGCTGGCGATGGCCAGGGGGACCACGCCAAGGATGAACGCCAGCGAGGTCATCACGATGGGCCGCAGGCGCAGGCGGGCGGCCTGCACGGCGGCGTCGGCGGCGTCCACGCCCTGGTCAACCAGATGCTTGGCGAACTCGATGATCAGGATGGCGTTTTTCGCCGACAGGCCGATCAGGGTGATAAGCCCCACCTTGAAGAACACGTCGTTGGGCATGCCGCGCAGGGTCACGGCCAGCACCGCACCCAGCACGCCGAGTGGTACCACCAATAGCACGGCGGTGGGAATCGACCAGCTTTCGTACAGCGCCGCCAGGCACAGGAACACCACCAGCAGTGACAGTGCCATCAGCAGGGGGGCCTGGCTGCCGGACAAGCGCTCCTGCAGCGACAGGCCGGTCCATTCCAGGCCGGTGCCCGGCGGTAGCTGGGCCACCAGTCGCTCGACCTCGGCCATGGCTTCGCCCGAGCTGTAGCCAGCTGCCGGCTCGCCCGAAATCGACACCGCCGGGTAGCCGTTGTAGCGGGTCAACTGCACTGGCCCACTGACCCATCTGGCCTGGACGAATGCGCCCAGTGGCACCATCTTGCCACTGTTGTTGCGCACGTGGATTTTCAGCAAGTCTTCGACCTGGCTGCGCTGGTCGCCTTCGGCCTGTACCACCACGCGCTGCATGCGGCCCTGGTTGGGGAAGTCGTTGACGTAGCTGGAGCCCACTGCAACATCGAGTACCGAGCCGATATCGGCGAACGACACCCCCAAGGCATTGGCCTGGCGGCGGTCGATTTCCAACTGCACCTGCGGGCTTTCGGCCAGCGATGCTTCGCGCACGTTGGTCAGCACCTTGCTTTTGCCAGCGTTGGCCAGCAACGTGTCACGGGCAGCCATCAGCTCGGCGTGGCCCATGCCGCCCCGGTCCTGCAGGCGGAACTCGAAGCCGGTCGACTCGCCCAGGCCGTCGATAGGCGGCGGCAATACCGAGAACGCCACGGCGTCCTTCAGCTGGGAGAAGGCCGCGCTGGCGCGGTCGGCAATCGACTGGGCGCTGTCGTCGGCACCGCGCTCGGACCAGTCCTTGAGGGTGGTAAAGGTCAGGGCCGCGTTTTGCCCGCTGCCGGAGAAGCTGAAGCCGAGAATCACGGTGGTGTTGCCTACGCCCGGCTCTTCGGCGTTGTGCGCCTCGATTTGCGCAGCCACCTGTTCCGTGCGCATGCGGCTTGCGCCTGGCGGCAGCTGGATATCGGTGATGGTATAGCCCTGGTCTTCGGTGGGCAGGAACGCCGTGGGCAACTGGCTGAAGCCATAGCCCAACACCGCCAGCAGCACCGCGTACACCAGCAGGTAACGGCCGCTACGCTCGAGCGCCTGCATTACCCAGCGTTGATAGCCGTTGCTCATGCTTTCGAAGCGGCGGTTGAACCAGCCGAAGAAGCCTTTGCGTTCATGGTGCTCGCCCTTGGCCACCGGCTTGAGCAGGGTGGCGCACAGCGCCGGGGTAAGGCTCAGGGCCAGGAATGCCGAGAACAGGATCGACACCGCCATCGACACTGAGAACTGTTGGTAGATCACCCCCACCGAGCCTTGCATGAAGGCCATGGGCAGGAACACTGCCACCAGCACCAGGGTGATGCCGACGATCGCACCGCTGATCTGGCCCATGGCCTTGCGCGTTGCTTCCTTGGGCGGCAGGCCTTCTTCGGCCATGATTCGCTCGACGTTTTCCACCACCACGATGGCGTCGTCGACCAGGATGCCGATGGCCAGTACCATGCCGAACAGGGTCAGCACGTTGACCGAGAAGCCCATGGCCAGCATCACCGCGAAGGTACCCATCAGCGCCACCGGCACCACCAGGGTAGGGATCAGGGTGTAGCGCAGGTTCTGCAGGAACAGGAACATCACCGCGAACACCAGCAGCATGGCTTCGAACAGGGTGGTAATGACTTGTTCGATCGACACCTTGACGAACGGCGAAGTGTCATAGGGGATGTCGTACTTGACGCCTTCCGGGAAGTACCGCGCCAGCTCCTGCATTTTTGCCCGTACCAGAGTGGCGGTTTCCATGGCGTTGGCGCCTGGCGAGAGCTGCACGCTGAAAGCAGTGGCCGGCTTGCCGTTCAGGCGCGTGCCGTACTGGTATTCCTGGGCGCCGATTTCGACACGGGCGACATCCCCGACGGTTACCGTGGAGCCATCGAGGTTGGCGCGCAGCACAATGGCGGCAAACTCCTCGGGGGTGCTCAGCTGGCCCTTGACCACCACGTTGGCGGTGATTTCCTGGGTGCTGCGGCTGGGCAGGTCGCCGATGCTGCCAGGCGCGACCTGGGCGTTCTGCGCGGCGATGGCCTCGGCCACGTCGTTGGGCGTGAGGTTGAAGCCGATCAGCCTGGCTGGGTCGATCCAGATACGCATGGCGCGTTCCGAACCATACAGCTGGGCCTTGCCGACGCCCTTGATGCGGCGGATCTCGTCCATCACGTTGCGCGCAAGAATGTCCGACAGTGCGGTTTCGTCAAGCTTGCCGTCTTCGGAGGTAAGGGTGCCCAGCAGCAGGAAGCCGGTGGACACCTTTTCTACCTGCAAGCCCTGCTGGGTGACCGGGCGCGGCAGGCGCGACTCAACCACCTTCAGGCGGTTCTGCACGTCGACCTGGGCCAGGTCCGGGTTGGTACCCGGGGCGAAGGTGGCGGTGATGGTGGCGCTGCCCAGGCTGCTCTGCGACTCGAAGTACAGCAGGTTGTCGGCGCCGTTGAGCTCCTGCTCGATCAGGCTGACCACGCTTTCGTCCATGGTCGCCGCCGAGGCGCCCGGGTAAACGGCGTAGATTTCCACCTGCGGCGGGGCCACGTTGGGGTACTGGGCCACCGGCAACTGCGGGATGGCCAGTGCTCCGGCCAGCAGGATGAACAGTGCAACCACCCAGGCGAACACCGGGCGGTCGATGAAGAATTGCGGCATGAATCAGGCCCTCACTGGCCGTTGTGCTGTGCGATGGGCGCTGTGCCTGATGCGTTGTCGACCGTCACCTGGTCACCGGCCTTGACATGTTGCAGGCCCTCGACCACCACCTGTTCACCGGGGGCCAGGCCTTCGCTGACGACCCAGCGGTCGCCCTGGGCGCTGCCCAATACCACCTGGCGGTCGCTGACTCGGGCTTGCTGGTCGACCACCAACACCTTAGGCACACCGGCACTGTCACGCAGGATGGCCCGCTGCGGCACGCTCAGGCCCTGGGGCTGCACGGCCTGTTCCAGGCGTACGCGCACGTAGCTGCCGGGCAGCAGGTCGAGGTCCGGGTTGGGGAACTCGCTGCGCAGGGTGATCTGGTTGGTGCTGGGGTCGACACTGATGTCGGAGAACAGTAGTTTGCCCGGCAGCGGGTAGGCGCTGCCATCGTCCTGGATCAGCGTGGCGCGGGCCTGGCCGTCGCCCACCTGCTGCAACTCGCCGGCGCGCAAGGCGCGGCGCAGGGCGTTGAGCTCGCGGGTGGACTGGGTAACGTCGGCGTGGATCGGGTCCAGTTGCTGGATGGTCGCCAGCGGGGTGCTTTCGTTTTGCCCGACCAGTGCGCCCTCGGTGACCAGGGCACGACCGATGCGGCCGGAAATCGGCGCGGTGACGGTGGCGTAGCCGAGGTTCAGGCGGGTGCGCTCCAGGGCAGCCTTGGCGGCGGCCACATCGGCGTCGGCTTGCAGGAAGCTGGCTTTGGCGTTGTCGTACTCCTGGCGGCTGACGGCTTTGTCGTCGACCAGTTCGCGGTAGCGTTGCTCTTGCAGGCGCGCCTGGTACAGGGTGGCCTCGGCTTTGGACAGGGTGGCGCGGGCGCTGTCGTGGTCGGCCTTGAACGGCGCCGGGTCGATCAGGAACAGCACATCACCTTGCTTGACGTCGCTGCCCTCGCGGTAGACGCGCTTGAGCACCACGCCTGCGACACGCGCACGTACTTCGGCGGTACGCGGGGCCAGGATACGACCACTGAGTTCGCTGCTGATGGCCAGGGGCTGCAATTGCAGGGTTTCTACCCGCACCTGCGGGGTGGGGGCCTGTTCGTCCTGTTCGGCGCTGTCGCCGCAGCCTGCAAGGGACAGGCTCAAGAACGCCAGAAGCGCCACTGGGCGCAGACGAGGGGAGAGGATAGTAGGCATGCGGATCTTCCGATGATGACCGTGTGTATGGTACGGCAGGTGTTGGCTGAACGGCTGTTAACACCTGTAGGGGGAGTGTGAAAAAGTGTGAAGAATGATCCTGTCGAGTGGATGGGTTCTATATTCTGCGTAGACCTGTGCCGGCCCATTCGCGGGCAAGCCCGCTCCCACAGGGACCGCACAGCATCTGAAACCTGTGCTGTACCTGTGGGAGCGGGCTTGCCCGCGAAAGGGCCGGTGCAGGTTCACTCCAACCCAGACCCCAAGCGCCTATGCCGAATATTTTCCTGGTCGAAGACGACAGTGCCCTGTCCGAGCTGATCGCCAGCTACCTGCAACGCAATGACTTCCATGTCCAGGTGATCGCCCGGGGCGACCATGTGCTGGACGAATACCGTCGGCAAAAGCCCGACCTGGTCATTCTCGACCTGATGCTGCCGGGGATCGATGGCCTGCAACTGTGCCGGCTGTTGCGCCAGGAGTCACAGACCTTGCCCATCCTCATGCTGACCGCCCGTGACGACAGCCATGACCAGGTATTGGGCCTGGAAATGGGCGCTGACGACTACGTGACCAAACCTTGCGAACCCCGGGTGCTGCTGGCCCGCGTGCGTACCTTGCTGCGCCGCAGCAGTGTCAACGAGCCGCGCCTGGACAACGAGCTGATCCTGATCGGCGGCCTGCGCATCGACCTGGCCGAGCGCACGGTGAGCTGGCGCGGTGACGAGGTGGAGCTGTCCAGTGGCGAGTACAACTTGTTGGTAGTGCTGGCACGCAATGCCGGCGAGGTGATGAACCGTGACCGTATCCTGCAACAACTGCGCGGCATCGAGTTCAATGGCACCGATCGCTCCGTGGATGTGGCCATCTCCAAGCTGCGGCGCAAGTTCGACGATAACGCTGGCGAAGCGCGCAAGATCAAGACCGTGTGGGGCAAGGGTTATCTGTTCAGCCGCGTAGAGTGGGAGTGCTGACCGGCCATGCTCAAGATCCTGGTGCGGCTGTACCTGGTGATCATCGTTGCCTATGCCGGTGCGTTGCTGTTCATCCCTGACACCATCGTCGGGCTGTTTCGCGACCGCTTCATGGCCTACAACCTGGACCAGGCCAAGGGCGTGCAATCGCTGATCGTGCGCCAGTTCCGCCAGGCCCCGCCCGAGCAGTGGCCAGCGGTGGCGCAGGAACTGGCGCGCGATTTCGCCCCGCTGGAGCTGCAACTGCTGCGCATGGACCAGGCCGAGCTGAGCGCCGAGGAGCAGGCGCGGCTGGAGCACGGCCTGTACGCGGTGCGCATTGCTGAGTGGGGCTACTACGAAACAGTGCTGGCACCGTTGGACAAGCAATGGCTGGTGCGCCTGCACTCACCGCCAGACCCGCTGGACATCAACGTGCTGTCATGGGGGGTAACCGTGCTGATCGGCGCGGCCATGCTGGGCTGCCTGCTGCTGTGGGTATGGCCGCACTGGCGCGACCTGGAGCGGCTGAAGGAAACCGCCCGGCGCCTGGGCCAGGGGCAGATGGCCGAGCGTACGCAGATTTCGCCGCATTCCAACATCGGTGAGCTGGCGGGGGTGTTCGACACCATGGCCAGCGACCTGGAGCGCCACGTCAACCAGCAACGCGAGTTGCTGAACGCGGTGTCGCACGAGCTGCGCACGCCACTGACCCGGCTGGATTTCGGCCTGGTGCTGTTGTTCGACGAGGTGCCGCCCGCCAGCCGCAAGCGCCTGCTGGAACTGGTGGGGCACGTGCGTGAGCTGGATGAACTGGTGCTGGAGCTGTTGTCCTATAGCCGCCTTTACAACGCCGACCAGGCCCGCGAGCGGGTCGAGGTGTCGTTGCTGGAGTTGGTCGACAGCGTGCTCGGTGGTTTTGCCGAAGAGCTCGATGGCCGCAACATCCGTTGGGAAGTGCAAGCCGAAGGCAACCTGCCCCGGTTTGTGCTGGACCCTCGGCTGACGGCGCGGGCGGTGCAGAACCTGGTGCGCAATGCCATGCGCTATTGCGATGAAAGCCTGTTGCTGCGCTTGCGTCTGGAGGGCGATGGCGCCTGCCTGCTGACGGTGGAGGATGACGGTATTGGCATACCCGTGGAGGAGCGGGAGCGGATTTTCCAGCCATTCTATCGGCTGGACCGCAGCCGCGACCGCAACACCGGTGGCTTTGGCCTGGGGCTGGCCATCAGCCGGCGAGCGATCGAGGGGCAGGGTGGGACCTTGACCGTGGCGCAGTCGGCATTGGGGGGGGCGCAGTTCCGCATTCGTTTGCCAGCGGGGTGAAGGGCTGCCTGCTAACCCTGTTCTGCCAACCGTGAAGTCCACAGCACAAACCGGTCCTTGCCGGTGTGCTTGGCTTCATACAGCGCCTGGTCGGCCTTGACCAACGCCATGGTCAAGGTATCGCCCGCGGTCACCTGCGCCAGGCCGATGCTGATGGTGACCGGGTGTGCGCCTGCATCATCACGCACTCTGCGCACCAACGCCTCCACCAACTGTTCGGCACCTTGCTGGTCCTGCCCTTCAAGAAAAATGGCGAACTCCTCGCCGCCCAGCCGGGCAAATTCAGAATCGACCATGGCCGCCTTGATATGCAGTGCCACGCGCTTGAGCACTTCGTCACCAATGTCGTGGCCGAAACGGTCGTTGACCTTCTTGAAGTTGTCGATGTCGACCATCGCCAGGTACTGCCCCGGGGTTGCCAGTTTCAGTTGTTGCTCCGCCTTGGTCATGAACGAGCGGCGGTTAGGGATTTCGGTCAACGCGTCGACATAAGCCTGCTCCAGTAGCACTTTGGACAGGTAGAAATTGTGCAGCTTGGCTTTGCGGATCTGCAGGTAGCTGTAGCTGACCAGGCCGCTGAGGAACACTGCATAGCTGATCAGCATGGCGCCTTCGAGTGCATCGGGTTCGATGCGGGTGTGGTAGAAGGGATTGAGTACTACCCAGGTGATGACCATGGCGCAGAAGAACGACCAGCGCCGCGTTGGCAACACCGACAAGGCATACAGCACGGTGGACACGCCGAGCACCAGCCACACCGGGCGCAGGGCCACCGGTATGCCTTCGATCACCAGGCGCATGCTCAAGGTGATGACGGCAATGAACAGCAGGTTGAGCACGTCGAAGTGATGGCTGCGCCGGGTGAAGCGCAGTACCACGGTCAGGCAACCGAGCAGGGCGATGAACACGTAGGACCGCCAGGTGAAACCCTGGTCGCCTAGGAAACTGACGATCAGGTCGAAGACCAGCCAGATCAGGATGCTGACGCAGAACACCAGCTGGCAGAACGGGCGCATGGACTCGAATTCGTGCTGGCGGAACTCGGCGCGCAGGGCGGCGGGGGCGACCTGCTTGCGGATGTGGGCTTCGATGGTCTTGAACATCGGTGGGCTCCTGAGACTACTGCTTGTCCAGGCCCGGCCTCTTCGCGGGCACGCCCGCTCCCACAGGGGTCGTACAGTATTCGAACGCTGTGGGGGACCTGTGGGAGCGGGCGTGCCCGCGAAGAGGCCAGGCCTGGTGACTCAATTCTGTGGCAAAACACCCTTGGCCCATGGCCGGTAGCGCAAGGCAAATACGGCCTCGGCATGGCACCCGCCACCCACCTTCGGCTCGGCAGGCTCTGCCCTGAATGCCTGCCCCGGTGCGCTCACCTGGCGAAACGCCTCACGCACCACGCCCACCCGGCACGGCAAGGCCTGTTCATAGCCCTGGCGCACCAACGCAGGCAAGCGCCCGGTCCCGGCGCCATCCTGCCACCACACCGTCAAGCCCAGCCCCGCCAGTTGACCCAGCCAGGCAGCATTGACCCGTGGCGACAGCTTGCCGGCACTAAAAGCACTGATGTGCAGTGGCTTGTCCAACTGGCGGTTGAAGGCCTGCAACTGGCGGTACAGCGCATCGCGGCGCTCGCTTTCACGAAAGTGCTGGTCGTCCAGCTCCATGGGCAGGTACCAACCGTCCACCGGCAGCTGCCAGGTCTGGCGCAGTTGCTGGTATTGGCTTAGCGAACGCCCCAGCTGCGCTTTCCAGTAGCTGTTCAGGCCTTCGCCGTCCAGTTCGTCGAGGCGCTGGTAATAGGCCGGGTCCATGTACAACCCCACTACCAGTTGCAGCCCCTGGGCACGTGCGGCCCGCAGGCTGTTGGCCAACCAGCCCTGGGCACCGCCAAAGTCGCTGTCGCCATAGGCACTCCATTGCACGATCAAGGTCTTGCCACCCTGCGCCGCGGTGGCGTGCCACAGTTGCTGCCACTGGGCCGGGGTAACACCGGCGTCGTGGTTGAGCGGTTGGTAGAACAGGCGCTGGTCGGCCGTGGCGGGCAGGCACAGGGCAAGCAGGCAGAGGGCGAGGATCGTACGCATCAGAAGGTCATCTCCGCACCGACCAGCACGCCATTGGCGCGCTGGTAAAGGTTGCCGCCCAGCGACTGCTGGTACTCGGCACGCACTTTCAGCGAGCCGCGGTAGGCGTTGTAGCGGTCGTCATCGAACCACCATTGCCAGCGCACACCCACCCCGGCGCGGGCGTCCTGGCGCCAGTCGTTGCTCGGGTCCTGGCTGGAAAACTCGACAAAGCCGTAGGGCATCAGGGTTTGCGGTGAGTTGCCCGGCCGTTTCCAGGCATGCCCTTGCTGGTAGCGCGACAGCCAGGCGTGGTCGCCGGCACGGGTCCACCAGGCCGCGTCGAGGTAGAGGAAGCGCTCGTTCCAGTCGTCTTCATCCACCCGCCAGTCGTTGCGCCAGTCGCCTTGGTCGAGGAACGAGGCGGTGGCGCGTAGCAGCAGGTCGTTGCTCGATTCGGCGTGGTGGCGCAGGTCGCCCCAGTTGCCGCCAACCTTGGCCGGGCTCAGCAACTGGCCCAGGCTCAGGCCACGGTAGTGTTCTTCGTCGATCTGCCGCTGGTGGTACAGCTCGGCGTACAGGTTGAGGTTGGCCTGGCCGAGCGGTTTGTAGCGCAGGCCAACGCCAGTACCCATACTTTGCGCATAGTCGGTGCGGCTCTGGCCACCGAACAGTACCCGGCCATAGACCGACAGGGTGCTGCCGTTGCGGCTCGGCTCTTCGCCCAGGGCGTGGTCCCACATGGCCAGTTGCACGTTCTGTGACTGTGCCCGGCGCGAACTGCCGCTGCGCTGACCGTTGTCGAGGAACTTGTCGTTGGTCGAGGTGCCGGCGGGTGACCAGGTGCTGGCCAGGGTGATGGTGTCACGCCGTGACAGGGCTTCGTGAGCCCTGCGCTGGCGGTATTTGCGGGCTTCCAGGCTGCCGTACTCATCGTCACCATCGACCAGGTTCTGCTCCACATCGAGTATGCGGCGCAGTTCGCGGCGTGCCGAGGCGCTGGCCTCGGCTTCGTCGTAACGCAAGGCCAGCGTTTCGCCAAGGCGGTAGTCCTCGGGGAAATCGTGGGTCGCCCGCTCCAGATAAGGGATCGACTGGCGTCGCTGGGCCTTGTCCGTGGAGCCGGCCAGGCGCATGCCGTAATCGGCGCGGTAGCGTGGCTGATCGGGGGCCAGGCGCACCGCCTCGGCCAGCCAGGCCATGCTCTGCGCGCTGTCGCCGGCCAGCTGCGCGGTGCTGGCGGCCGCGTAGTAGTGGTCGGCGCGTGGGTTAGTTGCCAGGGCCTGGCGCTGCAGGCCAAGTGCGGCCGGGTAATCGCCCAGGCGCTGTGCGATGGCGGCACCCAGCGCCCAGTCATCCGCGCTGTGGTGCTCGGCGGCGTCCCAGTAGCGTCGAGCGGCTTCTGCATCGCCGGCATTCAGTGCGCCACGGGCGGCAGTGAGGCGGGCGTTGTCGGTCCAGGCGCTGTCCGGGACGCTGCGCCAGATGGGCAGGGCAGCCTCGGAATCGCCCGCCGCTTCAAGGGCATAGGCCAGTGGCAGGCGGTCTGCGCTGCCGCCCAAGCGTTCGGCGGCCTGGTAGTAGACCACCGCTTCGCCGGGCTGGTCCGGCATGGCGCAGCGGCCCAGCGCGCGGTACTGGCCGGGTTCGCCTGGGGTGGCCGGTATTGCCAGGCGCACGGCATCGCACTGGCCGGCTTCGGCCAGGCGGCCGAGCAGCTGGGCGCGGGTGTTGGCATCCAGGCGTGGTATCAGGCCAAGCATGCGGCGGCTGTCCAGTGGCCCGTCAGTACGCGCATACAGATTGCCCATGCGCTGCAGCAGCGATGGGCTGAGACGGCCCTGCCGGCGGTCGTAGGCCTGCTCCAGCAGTTGCCGGGCCTGCCCGGTCTGGCCTTGTTCCACCAGCAGGAACGTGGCTTGCTCCAGCGCTGCCAGGTCGCCGCTCTGCCGGTAGCGCTTTTCCCATTCGCTGGCTGTGCGCGGTTGTGGCGGTTGCGGTGGGGCACCATAGAGCCGTTGCTTGAGCACGGCGTAGGCGCGAGGATCGGTGCTGGAGCTACAGCCTTTGAACTGCTCGCGGGCCTGGTCCGGGTCTTGGCGTGACAGCCAGTCTACGGTTTCCAGGCAGGGGCGCTGCAGATCGTTGCTCAAGCGGCGCACCAGCGCTGCATCGTCGCCTTCGCGGGCCAGCTCCCACAGTTGCTGGCGCTGGTCGGGTTGATTCAGTTGCTCGGGCGGCAGCGACTGCAACCAGCGCTGGGCTGCCTGGTTGTGGCCCACCGCAATGGCGCGGTTGGCCATGGCCAGGCGCGCCTGGTTCGCTGCTTGAGGGGAGGGCGCGCTGGCCAGCAGCTTGCTCAGCCCCTTTTCATCCACCTGCTGGACATAGGCATTGGCCAGGCGCTGCCAGTCCTGGGCCGGCAACTGGCCCTTTTCGGCAAGCGGTTGCAGTTGCTCGATGGTTTCCTTCCAGTTGCGCAACTGTTCGGCGAAGTTGGCCCGGGCCAGGCGCAGCACCTGGCCATCATCGCGGGGCGGCAGCTGGTTGAGCCACGCCAGTGCTTTAGCGGCCCCCCCGAACTTGGCCAGGCTCAGGCTGTAGGCCTGCCACAGGCGCACCCGGTGCATGGCATCACTGCTAGCCAGCCATTGCTCCACCTGGCTGGCCGGCGGTGGGTCCTGCTCGATCCAGGTCAGGCGAAGTTCCAGCAGCGCGTCGGCGTATTCGGGGCTGCCGCCCAGCTGTTCGGCCAGCGCTTGGGCGTCCTTGTAGCGGCGTTGGTGGGCCAGGGCCTCTACCAGCAGCGCGCGGGCTTCGTCGTTGTTCGGTACCCGGCCCAGTACGTGGCGGGTCAGGCGCTCGACCTCGGCCCAGTTGTCCTTCTTCGCTTCACGGTAGCTGCGGTCCAT
Source organism: Pseudomonas sp. NPDC090592 (assembly GCF_044769185.1). Lineage (NCBI taxonomy): Bacteria > Pseudomonadati > Pseudomonadota > Gammaproteobacteria > Pseudomonadales > Pseudomonadaceae > Pseudomonas > Pseudomonas sp. NPDC090592. The sequence continues at coordinate 56,107 of NZ_JBIVXJ010000005.1, read as the reverse complement.
GAACGGGAAGCTGGTGAACCGCTGGAAGTCGGTCATCGGCGCCGAGGCTGTGGCGGGCAGGGCGGTGGCGCACAGCAACAGGCCAGTGAAGGTGAGGGAAACGCGCGGCTTCATGCCACCTCCCGGGTCAGGTCAAGGGCGGCCTGCTGTTCGCTGGCCTGTTCATCGAGCGCCTGCTGTAGCACCTGCTCGGTGATGATGCCGCGGGCGATCAGGTGCTCGCCCAGGCTTTGGCTTTCGGGGTCGAAGTCGATCAGGGCCTGGTTGAACAGGGTGACCGGGACCATGCCGCGTACCTGCAGCAGGGCGCCGAGCATGACCTGGTGGTGGCTGACCTGCTCCAGCAGCGCTTCGTCGTCCTGATGGCGTTCGAGGATGGCCAGCATGTCGCGGGTTTCCGGCTTCTGCCAGGGGCTGGGGTAGTGCAGGCGCAGGCCCAGGGTGACCCTGCCTTGTGGTGCCAGACGGACGCTGACCGGGCGTTTCAGGTGGCGGCTGATCACCCCCAGCGACACCTGGCTGACCGGGCTTTCGCTGGCCAGGATCAGCGTGTCGCCGTCTTCGGCTACCGGCAGCACGCCATAGTGCGTCGCCAGTTTGCGGGGCAGTCTGGCGATCAGTTGCGGGTCAAGCTTGAACGGGTTCAGCGGTGCCCAGGGCATGCCCAGTTGCTCGGCCAGGGTCGCCACCAGTTGTTCGCTGCTCAGCCAGCCACGCAGTAGCAGCTCGCGGCCCAGGCGCCGGCGTACCGGGCTGGTGATTGCCTGTTGCAGCTGCTCGTCGCTGATCAAACCTTTGGCCACCAGGCGCTGGCCCAGTGGCGTGCGGGCCGGGGTAGCGATGGCCGGGAACTCGTGGGTGGTCTTGTCCCAGGCCACGCGTCGCGAGTCGCCCATTTCCATGACCTGGCGCAGGGCACGCAGGTTGGCGAAGAAGTTGACGAAGTTGCTCCACATCATGCGCGGCGCCGACAGCAGGCCTTCGCCAATGCCGTAGAAGCGGGTAACGAACCAGCCGCGCTGGAACAGGCGGTTGAACAGCATCAGGCCGTTGAGCCACAGCAGGGTGGACAGCAGCCAGCTGTCGCTGAGGATCGACATGAAGCGCCAGGCGTCTGGTGCAATCACCGTGACCAGCCACATGGCGAGCAACACCAGCAGCAACAGGTTGACCAGAAAACTCAGCAGGTAGGCGAACAGGCCACGGCGGTCGCGCCAGAGGAAGTAGTTGAGCGCGCCCTTGCGGCTCCAGCCGAGGTTGCTGGTGCCCTGGAACACAATGCCGACGATCCAGCGCGACTTTTGCCGAATGGCATGCTGCCAGTCCCGCGGGAAGTGCTCGCGCACGCAGATCACCTGGGAGAACTCGCGGCTCATGCCCGGGCGCCACGCCTGCTTCAGGGTCAGCGCCGGGTCGGTGATGGAGTAGCGGGCAAAAATGCACTTCATGCCCTTTTGCTTCAGGCGAAAGCCAATGTCGTAGTCTTCGGTAAGGCTCTGCACGTCGAAGGCAATGCCATCACCGTCCTCCAGCAGCGCACTGATGGCGCGGCGGCTGAAACAGGTGCCGACCCCGGCGCTAGGCACCTGGCCGGTAAGGGCTTCGCGAACGATGACGTCCTTGCCGTGGTTTTCGGCGAACTCGTCGACATAGTGGCCAGCGGTAAAGCCCTTCCATTCCGGTGCGTAGGGGTACACCGGGATCTGGATCATGTCCTTGTTCGGCAGCAAGTAGTTGAACAGGCGCAGTTCCATGGGCGAGATGACGTCTTCGGCGTCGTGCAGGATGAAACCGGCGAACTCGATACCGGCGTCCTGCTGGAAACGCAGCAGCGCGTCGATGATGTTGTTCAGGCAGTCGGCCTTGCTGGTAGGGCCGGGGCGGGCGCACACCACCTTGTGCACGTTGGGGTAGTGCAGGCACACCGCGTCGACGTCGGCCTGGGTTTGCGGGTCGTTGGGGTAGGTGCCGACGAAAATCTGGTAGTTCTCGTAGTCGATGGTGGAGGCCGCCAGGCGCGCCATTTCACCGACCACGCCCACTTCGTTCCAGGCCGGGACCATGATCGCCAAGGGCTTTTCCGGGACTTCGTACAGGCGTTTCTCGTCGGCCTTTTCGAACTTGTCATAGATGCGAAAACGCCGGATCAGCTTGCGGCCCCAGTAGCACAGGTCGATGAACAGGTCATCCAGGCCCAGCAGGAACATCAGCGAGGCGAGGGTAATGGCCAGGATCTTCAGGCCGAACAGCACATAGGTGAGAAAATCGATGAATGCCAGGCTCATACGGCAGTCACCGTGGGGGCGGTGTGGGCCATCGTCTTTATCCTCGCTCGGTTCCCTCGACGAAGTTGTACGAGATGTCGCCGTTTGTACGGGATAGATACAAGCAGCCGAACGCGCCATTGTCCAAATTTCGGGCTTTTTCTTGTGGGCAACATCTTGTAGTTTTACAGGTCGTTTACCCAGGGAGCTGAACATGCAAGGCAAGGCCCGCAAGATCGTCCAGGCCATTCTTTACGAGGCCATCGCCGTGGCCTGCGTGGCGCCGGTGCTAGAGCTGGCGTTCGGCGCTGGCATGGCACAGTCGGCTGCGTTGTCGGTCATGATGTCGGCCATCGCGATGAGCTGGAACATGGGTTACAACTGGGTGTTCGAGCGCTGGGAAGCGCGCCAGCAGCAGCGCGAGCGCACCTTCTTGCGGCGCCTGCTGCATGCCCTGGGCTTCGAGGGTGGGCTGGTGGTGATCTTGCTGCCGCTGGTGGCGTACTGGCTGGATGTGAGCCTGTGGGCGGCACTGCTGACCAACCTGGCGTTGTTCGTGTTCTTCTTCGTGTACGCCTTTGTCTTCCAGTGGGGGTTCGACAAAGTGTTCGATGTACCGCTTTCGGCGCAGCAGGCCAAGTGTTGACTTTGTGCGGCACTAACGGCTAAGTTCCTACCCCATGAAAACATTCCCGCACGTGAACGCCATTATTATTACCGCCATTATCAGTTTGGCGGGCTAGCGCGTACGTGCACCGAACCCGCCCTGGAGGCGGGTTTCCACTCTCTGACTCCCGGGCAACGTGAAAACAGCCAAGGAGTCATCGATGACCAGCTTCAGCGTCCCTCGTACCAGCGTCACCCCCCAGCAACTGCTGTCGGAGCAGGTACGGCGCATTCTTGCCGCGCCGGTGTACGACCTGGCCATCGAAACACCGCTGCAAGCTGCGCCGGCACTGTCTGCCAGCCTGGGTAACCAGGTATTGCTCAAGCGTGAAGACCTGCAGCCCACTTTCTCGTTCAAGATCCGCGGCGCCTACACCCGCCTGTCCCGTCTGAGCACCGCGCAACGCGAGCGTGGGGTGATCACCGCCTCGGCAGGCAACCATGCCCAGGGCGTGGCCCTGGCGGCGTCCCACCTGGGCCTGAAGGCCACTATCGTCATGCCGACCACCACGCCGTCGCTGAAGGTGGAAGGGGTGCGCTCGCGGGGCGGGCATGTGGTGTTGCACGGTGAGAGCTTCCCGCATGCCCTGGCCCATGCGCTGAAGCTGGCCGACAGTGAGGGGGCCACCTTCGTGCCGCCGTTCGATGACCCGGACGTGATCGCCGGGCAGGGCACCGTGGCAATGGAAATCCTGCGCCAGCGCCCGGGCGCGCTGGACGCCATTTTCGTGCCGGTAGGTGGTGGTGGGCTGATCGCCGGCATCGCCGCCTATGTGAAGTACCTGCGCCCAGAGGTGAAGGTGATTGGTGTCGAGCCAGAGGATTCCAACTGCCTGCAGGCCGCCATGGCCGCCGGCGAGCGGGTGATCCTGCCGCAGGTCGGCACTTTTGCCGATGGCGTGGCGGTGGCGCAGATCGGCGCACATTGCTTCGAGTTGTGCCGGCACTTCGTTGATGAAGTGGTGACGGTGAGCAGCGATGAGCTGTGTGCGGCAATCAAGGACATCTATGACGATACCCGTTCGATCACCGAGCCTTCCGGTGCACTGGCGGTGGCCGGGATCAAGAAATATGTCGCGCGCGATGGTGTTCAGGGGCAGACGCTGGTGGCCATCGACTCCGGTGCGAATGTCAACTTCGACCGCCTGCGCCATGTGGCCGAGCGGGCCGAGCTGGGCGAGCAGCGTGAGGCAATTATTGCCGTGACCATCCCGGAGCAGCCGGGCAGCTTCCGTGCGTTTTGCCAGGCGCTGGGCAAGCGGCAGATCACCGAGTTCAACTACCGCTATTACCCAGGCAAGGATGCGCGTTTGTTCGTGGGCGTTCAGACGCACCCGCTGCACGACCCGCGGGGCCAGCTGCTGGCCAACCTGCGCGAGCAGGGTTACAGCGTGCTCGACCTGACCGAAAACGAACTGGCCAAGCTGCATGTGCGCCATACCGTGGGTGGTCATGCCGCGCCGGGTGCCGATGAGCGGGTCATGCGCTTCGAGTTCCCCGAGCGGCCGGGGGCGTTGCTGGGCTTTCTGGAGCGGCTGGGCAAGCGCTGGAACATCAGCCTGTTCCATTACCGCAACCATGGCGCGGCAGAGGCCCGGGTATTCGCGGCGCTGGAGGTGCCGGGGGACGAGTTGGCGGGGCTGCCGCTGGCGCTGGATGAGATGGGGTATCGGTATTGGGATGAGACTGATAACCCGGCTTACAAGCTGTTCCTGGGTTGATGCATCCGACGCAGGATTCTCGGCGCCTGTGAGATCGAGCGCCGCCCGCGCGGCGCTTCGCAGCACAAGGCTGCTCCTACATCTGTTTCGGGCCAGTCACGCCTGTGCCATTGCACGCGACCGCCCTGTTTGCCCAACACGCTATCGAGGTGAACGCCAAGGGGGCGCGCGCCTTTGCCTCAGGAATAACTGGCCCGAAACAGATGTAGGAGCAGCCTTGTGCTGCGAAGCGCCGCGCGGGCGGCGCTCGATCCAACAGGCGCTACAAAGCCCAAGGCAAGCACCCTCAACGCTCACGCATGAAAAAGCCGGCAACAAACTTGCGGAAGGTTTCCAGGCTCTTGAAGTCGGCATAGCGCTTGAAATTCTCGGCATCCGGCTCGGGCCCGATCGGCTGTTCAAGCAGCGACACCGACAGCACCCGGTCCTGGTCGGAGGTCAGCACCAGCTCATCCATGACTTGCCCGCCAATCACCGGCCGGCGCATCTGCACTTTCACGCCCTTGCTGGCCATCCAGTCGATCAGCGACACCAGCGCCTTGAGCGGTTCGCGTTCTTCATCGCGGTACACCGGGAACAGGTGTGCGCGGGACAGCACGGGTACGCTGGCCACATGGATCAGCTCGTAATAATGGCTGCCGGCGCTGGTTGGCGAGTAGATCATCAGCGCCAGTAATGGCCCGGTGGTGCGGTTACCGCCCCAGTACAGGTGGTGCCCCTGGAAGTCGAAGCCGTCTTCACTGCGGTTGTTGAACAGCTTGCGCCCTTTGATCTGGTCGACGCAGTCCAGCATCAGCCCGTGGCGGCGATGGTTGCCGAACACCGTGGCCTCGCGCAGGCGGGACTTGAGCATCATCATGTGCTTCATGTCCAGGCGGGTTTCCAGGTAGTTGCTGGCGGGGACCCGTTCCAGCAGCGGGTAGCGGTTGGCCACGCTGCGCAGTTCGGCAAACTGGGTGGTCAGGTCCTTTTTCAGGTGAGTGGCGTAAAGGTTCAGGCCGCTGGTTTCGATCCAGGTCAACAGCAAGGACAGCAGGCGTTGTTGTTCGCGCCGGTCATTGCCATCGCCGCCGGCACCGCTGGCGGCATTGCGGAAGTCGCTGATCAGGCGTAGCGGTGTGTCTGGCGGCAGCCAGGCAGCGGGTGGTGCGGGGTCGTTTTCGCGTTCGGCCGCTTCCCGCTCGTCCTTGGTGAACGGGCAACCGGGGGCGTGCTCGGCCGAGCCCGGGTTGTTCTTGATAAACAGCGTGCCGGTACTGCCGTTGAGCGTGACGTTGAGCACTGGCAAGGCATCGCTACGGCAGTCGCAGGCCAGCCACTGGTTGGCGCTGCGCACCTTCATCAGCAGCTGGTTGGCCTGCAACAGGCGTGGGCCGGCGAGGCTGCCGGTGGCAAAGCCGACCAGCAGCTCTTCCTCGGCGGGGGTCAGGCTGCGCACCTGGGCGGCGGTTTTGTCGATGATTCGCATGAAGCAGCTCCAAGCTACAAGCCTCAAGCTTCAAGCAAAGTCGCGCCGCTTTCAACATGCTGCTCAGTTACCGCCGAACATGTTCGCAGCACGGGCGCGAATTTCGTCGGGGGTGAGGTCTTCCTTGTGGGTCGAGACGAACCAGATATTGCCGAACGGGTCTTTCAGGGTGCCGCTGCGGTCGCCGTAGAACTGGTCGGTCAAGGGGTGCAACTGGGTGCCGCCAGCCGCCAGCGCCTGGGCATAAACCTTGTCGCAGTCCTCGACATACAAGTGCAGGCCCACGCCTGCGCCGCTGAGCTTCTGGCTGGCGGTGAGCCCGCCCTCCATGTCGCAGGGGTCGCCCAGCATCAACGATGAATCACCGATTTTCAGCTCGGCATGGCCCACGCGGCCACCTGGGGCATCGAGGCGGAACATTTCGACCGCACCAAAGGCCTGCTTGTAGAACTCGATGGCCTTGGCGGCATCGTTGATGGCCAGGTAGGGGGTAATGCTGTGCTGGCCTTCGGGGATGGGTTTGACTGCCATGTTCGACGCTCCTTTGCAGTGGGCGCCGGAGGGCGCCCTGTTGCTTAGAGTCGTTTGCGCTGATGGAAAATCGACAAGGGCGCTAGATCGATTGACTATAAACGCGGCCGTCAGAAGATGTAGTCAGTGGTAAGGAAGCTCGACTGGCGATTGCGGATGATTTCGCTGATCAGCTCCTTGTTGGCCTCCTGGAAGCGGGTGGCGACCAGCGTGCGGATGGAGAACACACGCAAGGCATCATGTACCGACAGGGTGCCCTCGGCGCTGTTCTTGCGGCCGTTGAACGGGTAGGTATCGGGGCCGCGTTGGCATTGCGCATTGATGTTGATGCGCCCGACCTGGTTGGCGAAGATGTCGACCAGGCTGCCGATGGTCGCCGGGTCGTTGCCGAACAGGCTCAGTTGCTGGCCGTAATCGGAGTCCAGCACGTAGTCGATGACGGTTTGCAGGTCGCGGTAAGGCACTACCGGTACCAGGGGGCCGAATTGTTCCTCGTGGTAGACGCGCATTTCGTGGCTGACCGGGTACAACAAAGCCGGGTAGAAGAACGAGCCGCGGCTTTGCCCGCCGCCTTCGTTTAGCACGCGGGCACCCTTGGCGGTGGCATCGGCGACCAGGCCGTCGAGGTAGTCGACCTTGCCGGGCTCCGGCAGCGGTGTCAGCGCTACGCCAGGCTCCCACGGCATGCCGGGCTTGAGCGCGGCCAGTTTGCGCTGGAACTTGTCGAGGAAGCTGTCGACCACGTCTTCATGCACGAACAGGATCTTCAGCGCCGTGCAGCGCTGGCCGTTGAACGACAGCGCACCGGTAACCGCCTCTTCAACGGCGTTGTCGAGGTCGACCTGTGGCAGCACGATACCCGGGTTCTTGGCATCCAGCCCCAGTGCGGCGCGCAGCCGGTGCGGGCGTGGGTGCAGCTTTTTCAGGTCGCTGGCGGCCTTGTGCGTACCGATGAAGGCAAAGATATCGATATTGCCGCTGGCCATCAGCGCGCTCACGGTTTCCCGGCCGCGGCCGTAGATGACGTTGATCACCCCTGGCGGGAAGCTGTCACGGAACGCTTCCAGCAATGGGCGGATCAGCAGCACGCCGAACTTGGCCGGTTTGAACACCACCGTGTTGCCCATGATCAGTGCAGGGATCAGCGTGGTGAAGGTTTCGTTCAGGGGATAGTTGTAGGGGCCCATGCACAGGGCCACGCCCAGCGGTGCACGGCGAATCTGGCCCAGCGTACCTTGTTCGAGCTCGAAGCGGCTGGAGCGCCGGTCGAGGTCCTTGAGGGCGTTGATGGTGTCGACGATGTAGTCGCAGGTGCGGTCGAATTCCTTTTCAGAATCCTTGAGGTTCTTGCCGATCTCCCACATCAGCAGCTTGACCACGGCCTGGCGCTGTTCGCGCATGCGTGCCAGGAAGCTTTCGACATGCTGGATACGTTCGGCGACACGCATGTTCGGCCAGGCGCCACGGCCCTTGTCGTAGGCCTGTACGGCAGCGTCCAGCGCAGTAAGGGCGGTGTCTGCATCGAGCAGCGGGGCGCTGCCCAGCACCACCTGGCGTTCTTCGTTGCCTTCCTTTAGCCACACAGGGCTGCGTACCGTGGCCAGGGGCCCGTCCCAGCGCCTGAGCTCGCCATTCACCAGGTAGTCGCGTTGTTCCAGCGGGGCTTCCAGGCGCCAGGTTTGCGGGATGTTTTCGGCGCTGGGGAAGAGTGAATCGAGCAGACGGTCCATGGGTACTGCACCTCACATGACGGGGCGGGTTTCAAGCCGGGTGAATCGCTTCAGCTGCGAGCATGCACCGGCTGCCGGAAAAACACCAGTCTGGCCCAACCTGCCACTCAGTGCCCGAAGTGATGCAGGCACTTGCGCAAATGGCATTTATGCAATGAAGGCATTAAAAGGAGTTGAGTGATAGCGAACGGGTATTCAGGGAAGTGCTGGTTGAGCACGGTTATAGCAACGTGCTTGTTGAATATGCATTTCATGCAGGAAATTTGACGCCATGAAACTTGATCTAAAGTTAGCTGGAAGCCGCTTGCCAAAGCCTTCGCAGGCATCTTAAATTGTTACTGGATGTAATAAGAAAGTTACAGGTCACACTATAAAAATCAATGCGTTAGGTGGTTTTGCTGAATTTTTCTCTTTTCCGATTGACCATAGAGCACTTCAAAAGGACGTCGAAGAAGAAATGAAAGAGACCCTGACGGCTACAGCGCGCAAATTCCTGTCGCCCTCCCTGCGCTACGAAATGAGGCTGCTGGCCAGCAAGGTGCGTGAAGTACTGGCGCGCGCCTGTTTCTGGCGTTGGGAAGTTGCCCGGTTCAGGCTGCAGCAGGAGAGCCCTTACGAGATCCTCTACATTGGCCGCAAGCAGCAACGGGAAATGGCCAAGCTGCTGATCGGCGGCAAGGGGCAGGGCAGTGCTGCGATCGTGGACGGCGCAAGTGCCACGACGGCGGCCAACCACGTGGTGGTCATCAGCGAAATGCCGACGTCGGGGGCGCTGTCAGTGCCGCATTACCTGAGCGCCGTGGTACCGCTGGGGCGCCCATTGGAAGACATCACGGCCCGCTACGATAGTGAACTGAGGCGCAGCATTCGCAAGAACCGCCCGCTTTACCAGATGCGCCAGGCCCTCTCGGACGACGAAATCGCCATGGCTGATCGTGAGCTGCTGCGCCCCTATGCCACGGCCCGGCAGGGTATTCATGCTGCGCAGTTTCCCACCGATGAAGTGTTCCGTATTGCCAAGAGCGTTGGCCGGCTCGACCTGATTACCGTGGGCGATGAGGTGATCGGCTGCCACTTGGGCTGTGAAGTGGTACGCGGCGGCAAGCGTTACTGGAGTACCTTGCGTTTTGGCTACTGCGAAGCGGTGTTTTCCGATGCCAAAAAGTTGCGCGAGGTGAACTCCATCACGACGTTCATGGCCCTTGAGTGGGCGTTGGAACATGGCTTCGATTATTACGACATTGGCTTGTGCCTGGCGCGCCCGGATGACGGGCTGCTGAAATGGAAGCGTCGGCGCGGCGGTGACATCGACTCGCTGGGTAATCATGCCTACTTGTTTGTGCGTTTGCCCAAGGCTGGTACCGCGAAGTTCTTGTGGGACACGCCCATGTTCGCGGTTGAAGGCGACAAGCTCACGCTGCACCTGGGTTTGCCCGAGGGGCCGAGTGAAGAGGAGTTTGCCAGCCGCTACCACGAAATGGTGTTTGGCGGCCTGCACAAGATTTACCTCTATGGTGGCAACGGGGCGGGCGAACCGTTCGTGGAGGCGTTGCGCAGCAGGTATGCCAACCTGCAATCACCCCCCGCCATGGAGCGGGTGATGTCCAGCTGAGAGTTTGCCAGGGATGCATTGAAAGGGCGCCTGGCGCCCGGTTATCGACTTTGTTACCAAGGGAGGACGCTTCATGGGAAGCGACATCTCGCAGTTCAGTGCATCGCCCGCCGCCAAGCAGCACACCTGGACGCTGGCCGCTTACCGCTACATGGCACGCAAGCGCTTGGGCAAGAACACGGCCATCGACCTCAAGAGCGTTGCCAGCAAGAGCTGGGACATTGCCCCAGGCGAAACCACAGTGTCGCCACCCGCTATCTACCTGCCCGGCCAACTGGAACGGGTGACGGGCTGGGAGGGCAAGCGTTTCTACCCCTACGTGCACCCCGCCCGTACCATGGAGGGCGGCATCAGCACGTTGCAAGGGCCCACCCGTGGTTACCTGATCAAGAATGTATGGCTGGTCGATGGTGCGCTGTACAAAGGCAAGGCCAGCCATTGGCTGTCGCTCAAGCCCAGTACCTTTCCTGGCATCATCGTGGACAACGAAATTGATCGTGCGGCCATTTATTGCACGCAAAACGGCAATTCCTGGTTCGGCACCTGGCTGATGGAAGATTGCCCCACCTATGCGCTGGCCTGTAACGAAGGCATACCGGTGACCACTGCGCCGTCGGCCAGGTACCCATTGTTTACCCAGGCCCCCGCCTATGAAGACTGGCTGGACATGAAGCCGCTGCGCCTGCGCAGTGCGTTTTTCCGGGAACTGGTGTTGTTCGACGACCAAAGCAACAACCGCAGCCGGCACGCCCGCTATCGGGCCATGGGCGACAAGCTGCTGTCGCATGTACCGCATGCCCCGCACCCTGGGGTGTTCCTGCTGCGTGGCGGTGACGGCGACTTACGCTTGCTGCGTAACGAGCGTGAGCTTGCCGAACATCTGCGGGTTACCCGTGGCTTTCGCGTGGTCAACCCGCTCAAGTCGGATGTGCCGAGTATTGTTGCAGCCTGCGCCGGGGCGAGCGTGGTGATTGGCGTGGAAGGCAGCCAACTGGTGCATGGGGTGAATGTGCTGCAGCCTGGCGCAAACCTGCTGACCTTGCAGCCGCCTAACCGGTTTGTCAGCTACTACAAATACCTGACGGATCGCGACCACCAGCATTTCGGCTTTGTGGTCGGGATACCGGAGGGCGATGGTTTCCGGATCGATATCGATGAAGTGGAGCGCACGCTCGATCTGCTTGCGCGATAAGTGTGTAGTATCGGGGCATGTCAGCACTGAGTGGACGAGGGGATGATCGAGGTTTCACGGTTCTGGCGTGACCCGGCATTGCCCTTTGTCGAGGCACGGCGGGTAGGGGACGGGCGACAGGTGTGTTATGCCGCACATTCCCACGAGAGCTTTTCGATCGGTGTGATCACGGGTGGGCGCAGCACCTACCTGACCGGTGACCTGCGCATCGAAGTCAGTGCCGGTACCACGGTGCTGATGAACCCGGGGATGGTGCATGCCTGCAACCCCATTGACGGTGAGCCTTGGTCGTACCTGATGCTGTTCGTCGACCTGCCTTGGTTACAGGCGCAAGGTTTTCACCTGCCGACGCAAACCTGGAGCGCCTCGCCAGCGTTGTACCAACGGTTACTGCGAACCTTTGCTGACTTGTTCGATGCGAGCGTGGCAGATCGGGAAGGCCGCTTGGCAGCCCTGTTCTGTTCATTGCCGGGCTTGCTCGGCGCCGACGCTTGTGTGAATGACCAAGGCAACCCGCGGTTGGAGGCTGCAGCAGCGTTCATGCGCGCCCATCGCAGCGACCCGCTGAGCCTTGAAGACATCTGCGCGGCTTGCGGCCTGTCACGTTCCTATCTGATTCGCGCGTTCCGCCAACGCTTTGGCCTGACGCCGCATGGCTACCTGCTCGACCAGCGTGTGCAACTGGCCAGGGCGCAGTTGCGCCAAGGGCGGCCGATTGCCGAGGTGGCGCAGGAGGCCGGGTTTGCCGACCAGGCGCACCTGCAGCGGGCCTTCAAACAGCACCTGGCGGCGACGCCCGGGCATTACCGCAATGCCGATGGGGTCAGATAAGCAGGTAAACCGCACTGCCCACCAGCAGTAGCGCCAGCCCCCGATTGAGCAGGCGCATGTGCCGGGGCTCGCCCAGATACCGGCGAATCACGCTTCCGGCCCATGCCCAGCTGGCAACCGATAGGAAACATATCGGTCCGTATATCCAGGTGAACAACCACAGCAGGTGCTGCTCACCGCCGGTGTAGGCGCCAACCCCGGCCACGGCTGCCAGCCAGGCCTTCGGGTTGAGCCATTGCATGGCGGCGCCGTGCCAGGCTGTAGGGGCGTGATCAGCCTGTGCACTGCCCAGATGGCCGTCGTCACTGGCCAGCTTCCACGCCATGTACAGCAGAAATGCCACGCCACCCCAGTGCAGCAGCAGGCCAAGTAACGGCCAGCGCAGCAGCAGTTGATGCAGGCCCAGGCCGACCAGTACCAGTAACAGGCAGAAGCCCAGCGTGGCGCCGGCCACGTGGGCCAGGCTGGCGCGCAGACCATGGGTGGCACCGTTGCTCAGGGCAACGATGTTGACCGGACCGGGAGAGATCGAGGCCGCCAATGCGAAGGCGGCCATGGACAGGGACAGGCTCATGAGAGGTTCCATCGGGCTGAAGATGGCCTGATCTTCTTGTATTGGTTGGCCAGGGTATTGAAGAAAAGTACCCAAGTTGAAAGCCATGCCGTGGTGGGAGCCCGCTCGTTACAGGTTTTGTAATAGTTTTGCGCTATCAGGGAAACCTGCTGTGCTTGTAGCATCATCTTCCCAATTTGTTGACAAGGTCTATATGAGCGCCTTCGCGGAGCCCCCCAGTTTTCGGCCCTTCCGGCCATCCTTCCCCCGTCCTTGTGACGCTTTCCTCGTGAGTACCCGCTAATGGAATGGCTAGCCGATCCCACGGCCTGGCTAGGCCTGTTGACGCTTATCGTCCTCGAGCTGGTGCTGGGTATCGACAACCTGGTGTTCATCGCCATCCTTGCCGACAAGTTGCCGCCGCATCAGCGCGACCGTGCGCGGGTGATTGGCCTGAGCCTGGCATTGATCATGCGCCTGGGCCTGTTGGCCAGTATCTCGTGGATGGTCACCCTGACCGCGCCACTGTTCGAGGTGTTCGACAAGAGCTTCTCCGGCCGTGACCTGATCATGTTGTTCGGTGGTGTGTTCCTGTTGTTCAAGGCCACCATGGAGCTGCATGAGCGCCTTGAGGGCCACGTGACCCAGGCCAGCGGCGCGGTGCGCCATGCCGCGTTCTGGCCGATCGTTGCGCAGATCGTGGTGCTCGACGCGGTGTTTTCGCTGGACGCGGTCATTACCGCAGTAGGCATGGTCGAGCACCTGTCGGTGATGATGATCGCCGTGATCTTCTCGATCGGTATCATGATCGTTGCCAGCAAACCGCTGACCCGCTTCGTCAACGCCCATCCCACGGTGATCATGCTGTGCCTGGGCTTCCTGATGATGATCGGTTTCAGCCTGACCGCCGAAGGCCTGGGCTTCCATATCCCTAAAGGTTACCTGTACGCGGCTATCGGCTTCTCGATCCTGATCGAGCTGTTCAACCAGTTGGCCCGTGCCCGCCGCAAACGCAGCTTGCAGCAGCACCGGCCGTTGCGTGAGCGCACCGCCCATGCCGTGCTGCGCCTGCTGGGTGGTCGCCGCGTCGAGGCTGACGAGGTGGGTGAGGAAATCGCCGACATGGTCGAAGGTGGTGAGGAACAGGTGCTGTTCGACCGCCGTGAGCGGGTGATGATCAGTGGCGTGCTGAACCTGGCCGAGCGGCCTATCCGCACGGTGATGACCGCACGCGCCGAGGTGGACATGATCGACCTGGCGCAGCCGGCCGAGGCCATTACCCAGGCGCTGGCCAACTCGCCGTACTCGCGCCTGCCGTTGATCCGCGCTGGCCGTGTCGATGAGCCATTGGGCTTCGTGCACAAGAAGGAGTTGCTCAAGGAGCTGCTGTCGGGCAGCCAGCCCGACCTGGAAGGCATGGCCCGGGCGCCTTTGAACCTGCTGGAGAGCTTCAGCATCCTCAACGCCCTGGAGCAGATGCGTGGTCAGTCCACCCACATCGCGTTCGTGGTCAACGAGTTCGGTGACTTCACCGGCCTGCTGACGATGACCGACATCCTTGAGTCGATTGCCGGTGAATTGCCCGATGCCAGTGAGGTTGAAGGCCCCGGTATTGTCCAGGAGGGCGAAGGCTTTGTGGTCAGCGGTGCCCTGAACCTGAGCCAGGTCCAGGCGCGTACCGGCTTCAGTGCCCGCGCCACCGAGGATTACCAGACCCTCGCAGGTTTGGTGATGAGCCTGCTCGACCGCCTGCCGATGGTGGGTGACCGCCTGGCCTGGAATGGCTGGACGCTCACCGTGGAGGCGGTTGAAGAGCGGCGAGTGCGCCAGGTAAGGCTTACACCGAACGGCGACGCTGACGCAGCAGGTGCTTGAAACCCTCTAGCACCAGTACCAGCACCGCGGCCCAGATCGGCAGGTAGGTAAGCCACTGATCCGGGCCGATGGTTTCGCCCAGCAGCAGCGCTACGCCCACCAGTAGCACGGGCTCGACGTAGCTGAGCAGGCCAAACAGGCTGAACGGCAGCAGGCGGCTGGCAAGCACGTAGGCGATCAGGGCCGAGGCGCTGATCGCGCCAAGGATCGGGATCAGTGCGTAAAGGCCGGGATGTGCTTGCAGGTCGGCGCTGGACAGCGGGCCCTGGGTGACGAAGTACAGCGCCCAAGGAAGTAGCAGGCACATGTCGCACCACAGCCCCCCCAGGTGGTCGGTGCGGCAGCGCCGGCGCAGCACGAAATAGATCGGGTAACCGATCGTCACCAGCAGGGTCTCCCAGGCAAAGCTACCGTTTTGATACAGCTCGTGGCCAACGCCCAGCGCGGCACAGGCCACGGCGACCTTTTGCAGGCGCGACAGGCGCTCGCCATACACCAGCCGCCCGGTCAGGACCATGGCCAGCGGCAGCAGGAAGTAGCCCATCGATACTTCCAGGCTGCGCCCGTGCAGCGGCGCCCAAAGGAACAGCCACAACTGCACGCCCATCAACCACGACGTACCGACCATGCCCAGCAACAGCACTGGCGTGCGTTTTATCCGGGCCAACAGTTCGCCTACCCGTTTCCAGTCCTTCGACACCAGCATGAACAAGGTGAGGCAGGGCAGCGTCAGCAGGGTGCGCCAGCCAAAGATTTCTTCGCCATCGAGAGGTGTGAGCAGCGAGGTATAGAAGTACATCACAGCGAACAAGCAGGATGCCATGACCGATGAAACAATGCCTTTTGACACGAGTGCCTCGAATAAGGGGGAGTTGTGCGGGGGATCAGCCGCGCATGATCTCAGGGGCTGCGCCTTGCGGCAACTGCGCCGCGCCCGGGCGCGTGGCCAGTGCCTCGATGAACCGGGCTGCCGGCATGGGCCTGGCGAACAGGTAGCCTTGCTGGAAGTGCACGCCACGCAGGGCCAGGTAGTCACGCTGAGTGTCGGTTTCCACGCCCTCGGCAACGATGCCCAGGCCCAGCTTGCCGGACAGCTCGATGATGCTTTCCAGGATGTGTACCGACAGCGCATCGGCGCCGATCATGGCGACGAAGCTCTGGTCGATCTTCAGGTAGTCGACATTGAACTGGCGCAGGTAGTTGAGGCTCGACTGGCCGGTGCCGAAGTCGTCCAGGGCGATCATCACGCCCATGGCATGCAGCTTTTCGAACAGTTCCAGGGTGACAGGCGTGGGCTCGATCAGCTTGCGCTCGGTCAGCTCAAGGGTGAGTACCACCCGGCCGGGCGGGAAATGCTGCAGGAAGGTACGGCAGTCGTCCAGCAGGCGCAGGTCGCGACAGTGGTCGGCAGTGATGTTGATGCCGATATGGAAGCCGTCTTCCATAAGCCCGGCATACGGCGCCAGGCTCTGCGCGGTGTGCATCATCAGCGCCCGGGTCATGGCGACGATCTGCCCGCTGTGTTCGGCATAGGGAATGAACAGGTCGGGGCGGACCAGGCCTTCGCGTGGGTGGTTCCAGCGCATCAGCACTTCGGCACCGGCCCAGCGGTAATCGCCCTGGCGTACCACCGGCTGGAAGTACGGCAGGAACTCGTCGGCCTCCAGGGCCCTGCGCAGCTCGGCGCGGGGCGAGTTGGCGCGGCGAAGCTGCCAACGGCACACCAGCGCGGCCATGGCACCCAACACCAGCAGCAGGCTGAGCAGGGCAGGGTAATGGCTGCGCAGCAGCTGGCCTTGTTTGTCAGCGCCGTAGCCGCCCTGCACGCTGAACGGGTAACGCGTCGAGCCCAGCAACACATTGGCGCTGGCGGCGGCAGGTGGCGCACCCTTGTGAACGACACCGTCCTTGCCCATCCAGGCGTCGCCAACACGTATCTGCAAGTCTTCATCCGGGCCGATCAGGCGCAGTGCCGTGAGCAGGTGGTCGCCATCGACCGTCGTGATTACCCCACGGTTGCCGTCGCTGGCGCGGTACACCAACAACGGGTGCCCTGGGGTGACCGAGTTACCGTCCATCAGCCACAGTTTACCGTCGGTATAGTCACTGGCGTTGACCGGTTCGTCGAATTCGCCGAACAGCGATGTGCAATACAGCGTGTCGTGCATGAACAGGTTGGTGGAGCGTACGAAGGCATTGCGGGTAACCTGGGCACGCAGCGTAAGCTGGGCCTGCTCGCAAGGGCTGCCAGCCAGCGGCAGTAGTGCGGTGGCGGCATTGGACAGGTTGTCGAGGATACGTTCGATGTGATCCACCGCCTGACGGGTGGTGGCCTGGCTGCTGGCCTGCATCTCGCGCTCGACTTGCCAGCTCATCACGGCCAGGCCGCACACCACCGGCAGTACGCCGACGGCCCAGGGCAGCAGGTTGCGCCAGCCCAGCGTGGCGCGGCGTTTCATGGAAAGGGGCATGCTGACCTGATGTGTGTGGAGGGTAATGAGAGGATAGCCGCTTGTCGGAATGCGCGGCCAACTAAAACGCGACAAACGATTTTACGCAATGTAGAATCCATTTACGAATACAACAATAAGGTCCTTCAATACCGAAGGATCAAGCCCGCCGAGAATGGGTCCATATGACATACCATGGGTTCAAGCTGATCATAGGTGACTTCCTCGCCCGCAGCGTGCGGGGCATCCCGTGCTCACCGCCGTTTCTGTTCCACATCCCACGCAATCAATAATATTTCGCTGCAGATGAGGACACGAACATGGCTGATATCTTCGACAATCCAATGGGCCTGATGGGCTTCGAATTCATTGAGCTGGCTTCGCCCACACCAGGCGCACTCGAGCCGGTATTCCAGATACTGGGGTTCACCAAGGTAGCTACCCACCGCTCCAAGGACGTGCACCTGTATCGCCAGGGTGGCATCAACCTGATCCTGAACAACGAACCCAAGAGCATCGCTTCTTACTTTGCTGCCGAACACGGCCCGTCGGTATGTGGCATGGCGTTCCGCGTGCGCAATGCCCATGAGGCCTATGCCCGTGCCCTGGAACTGGGCGCCCAGCCGGTGGAAATCGAAACCGGCCCGATGGAACTGCGCCTGCCGGCAATCAAAGGCATCGGTGGTGCGCCGCTGTACCTGATCGACCGTTTTGAAGAAGGCAGCTCGATCTACGATATCGACTTCAATTTCATCGAAGGCGTGGACCGCAACCCGGTGGGTGCCGGCCTGAAGATCATCGACCACCTCACCCACAACGTGTACCGCGGGCGCATGGCCTACTGGGCCGGCTTCTACGAAAAACTGTTCAACTTCCGTGAAATCCGCTACTTCGACATCAAGGGCGAATACACCGGCCTGACGTCCAAGGCCATGACCGCACCGGATGGCATGATCCGTATCCCGCTCAACGAAGAGTCGTCCAAGGGCGCCGGACAGATCGAAGAGTTTCTGATGCAGTTCAACGGCGAAGGTATCCAGCACGTGGCCTTCCTCACCGACGACCTGCTCAAGACCTGGGACGCCCTGAAGGGCTTCGGCATGCGCTTCATGACTGCGCCGCCGCAAACCTACTACGAAATGCTCGAAGAGCGTCTGCCGGGTCACGGCGAACCGGTCGATCAACTGCAAGCACGCGGCATCCTGCTGGATGGTGCCTCGCAGCCTGAGGACAAGCGCCTGCTGCTGCAGATTTTCTCGGAGACCCTGCTCGGCCCGGTGTTCTTCGAGTTCATCCAGCGCAAGGGTGACGATGGCTTTGGTGAAGGCAACTTCAAGGCGCTGTTTGAATCGATCGAACGTGACCAGGTGCGCCGTGGGGTGCTGAGCGCCGACTGATCCGGTTCGAAGGGCGCCGCCATCATGCATGTTTGGCGGCCGCCTCGCGCCTGTGGGGGCGCGATCGGTTTAAGCCCAGATACACGATCGAGCCGGTCCCGATCCCAACCAGCATTAGTGAGGGAAAGATTTGCACCATTGACTGGTGTATTTCCTGGGCGGTGAAACCTTCGGCGTAACCGCCTTTTACCCTGTATCCATACCTGGTTGACAGCGCGCTTGCAGAAAACTCGGACTGTGAGGGGCGCTGTGCGTCACGGCTGTCGCCATTGCTCCAGATGTAGCGGTCGTTGAACTCCAGCAAAAGTGTCAGCCCATCCTGAAAGGCGTCCAGTTCGCTGCGTAGCTGAATGGCATAGGCGGTTACGATCACTCCGCCATGATTACCCTGCAAGTAATAGTTGACCAGCAGCTTGCGGCGCTTGTCGGGTTCCCCATAGGACAGTTCGACCTGCTGGCCAGACCCGACAAAAAACGATAAGTATTCCAGAGAGTCTGAAGTACTGCTGCAGTAGGCTTCATTGCCTTCTACCAAAGTCACCGATCGGATCATGGAGCGGCTGACCACCTGCTCCTGTAACTGGTTTTTGACGCTGTCGCAGGGCTTGCCTGCAAGCGGCATGGCACGTTGGGCGGCTTCATGCATGCGGTTCAGTGCCTGGTCGATGCTGAACACCGCTTCCTGAACGGAGATGGTGGCGTTTTCCGCAAGCTTCATTTCCAGCTGAACAATCATCACCAGCAAACCGGAAATTACAGGCACCAACCCCACTGTGGCGAGCAGTAGCAGCTCCCTCAGGCGGTGCCTGGCGTGCATGATCTTCAACATAGGGCAATCGCTCTCCGGGCAGGGGCTGTTCGTGGTGAACAACCGAGCCCTGAGCCTATGCATTCAATGGCCGGCCGGCTGTAGTCCACGTGCAGCCTGCGTGAGAGGAAAACCAAAAAGTGGATGTAAGCCCTTATCCGTTATTGAGTTTTTCCAGTACTTTTTCTGCAAGCTGTGCAGTGGAGGCGGGGTTTTGCCCGGTGATCAGCCGGTCATCCTCGACAACGTAAGCTGCCCACGGGTCATCGTGCTTGGTGTACTCGCCACCCCGGCCAACAAGCTCATTTTCCGTCAGGAAAGGCACCACGTTGGCCAGCTCAACCAGTTTTTCCTCAGTATTGGAAAAGCCGGTCACCTTGCGACCTTTCAACAGCAGGCTATTGTCGCTGAGCTTGATGTTCAGCAGGCCAACCACGCCATGGCACACCGCCGCGACAATGCCGCCTTTTTCGTAGACCTTGCGTGCCAGTTCCTGCAGTCTCTGGTTATCGGCAAAGTCGTACATCACCCCATGCCCACCGGTGTAGTAGATGACGCTGTAATCGTCGTCCTTCACCTGGTCGGGGCTCAAGGTAGTGCCCAGGCGGTTCATGAAGCGTTTGTCGTCATACCATTGCCAGTCAAGGTCGGGCGCCATCTGCAGGCTGTGTGGGTCGATGGGGACATAGCCGCCTTCCGGGCTGGCATAGTCGACCGTGTAGCCAGCCTTTTCGACTTTATCGACAAAATGGACCGCTTCTCCCAGCCACAGCCCCGTGGCCCGTTTCAGGGTTGGATACTTGGCTGTATTGGTCAGCACCACCAGCATTTTCTTGCTCATGACCACGCTCCCGTCGGCAACCAGAGTGGGCCATTGCTCCCTGGCCCGGGGAAAACCTACTCAGCATAGCTGGCACCTGCAAGTACGCCATCGCGTGCTGTGTGTGCTGTGCTAAGTTGAACAGAGCCAAGGAGCGACCCTGCCACCTTGGTCAACCTTGAGCCTTGCTGGAGTCACGAAATTGGTCGCAAATGGTACGCCGCGCGAGCCTGTGCCGAAGGCCGAACTGCAGCTGCACGTGTTGACACCGCCAGACTTGATGGGCGAACGGATTGCCCGGTTCGACTGGGGGCATACGTCGCTCGGGCCGTTGCCGCGCTGGTCGGCACCATTACGCATTGCCGTCAACTTGATGCATTTGTCACCGTTCCCCTGTGCGGTGGTGTGGGGGCCGGATCTGAGTGTGGTGCACAACGATGGCTACCGGGCGCTGCGGGCCGTGGTGCCGGATGCGCTGGGCCAGGCGTTCGATGGGCTATGGCGTGATATCTGGCCAGCGGTGGGGCCCTGGGTGTTCAAGGCACTCGAAGGGCACTCGAATTTTGTCGAGGATCCGCCCCTGCGTATCGCCCGTGGCGATGGCTCGGAGCCGCTGTGGTGCGCGTTCGGGTATGCCCCTCTGCACGATGAGCTTGGCAATGTAGCGGGGTTTCTGCACACGGTGATCGAGACCACGGCCAGTGTTGAGGCGCACCATCATTGGCGCGAGCAGGCGCAGAGCTTTGAACGGCAGATAGAGCAGCAGGTGGCCGAGCGCGAGCAGTTCTGGCAGTTGTCGCGTGACGCGATGATGACCGTTACCCCTGAACTCAGGATGCATGCCGCCAATCCCGTCTGGTACCGCATTCTGGGCTGGACTGAAGCGCAGGTGCGCAATGTGTCGGTACTGGAACTGGTGCATCCTGCAGACCGGGCCGAAGTGCAGGTAGCTGTCACTGGCTTCTTGCAATACAGCAACACCGAGCAGATCGAGACCCGCTTGCGCCACGCTGATGGCCATTACCACTGGTTTCGCTGGAGTGCCCGCTACAATGGCAGCTTGCTGACCGCAGTGGGTCGGGATATCACGGAAGACCGTGAAGAGGCTGCGCGCAAGTCTGAAGCGATGATGCGTAACAGCGAACGCATGGAGGTGGTTGGTCAGCTGGCCGGTGGCGTGGGCCATGAGATGAACAACCTGCTGTCGGGTATCGGTGGCAGCCTCGAACTGCTGCAGCGGCGGCTTCAGGAAGGGCGCCTGGAGCGGGTTGACGCCTATGTAGAGCTCGCACGTGACTCGGTTCTGCGCGCCATGGAGCTGACCCATCGCTTGCTGGCGTTCTCTCGCAATCAACCCCTGGCACCCTGTCCGCTGGAATTCAATCGACACCTGCGGCAAAACGAGCCGCTGCTGTTGAAGACGCTAGGCGCTGAGATGCGTTTGCACTGGCAGCTGGATGTCACTCCGTGGGCGGTCAGTCTTGACGCTCACCAGCTTGAAAATGCCTTGATCAACCTGTTCACCAATGCTCGGGAAGCCTGCCTGGAACGCGGCAATGTCACGGTCCGCAGCGTCAATGAGCGGTTGATGGCCAGTTTTCCGGATGAGAGTGGCCTGCCGCCTGGCGACTACGTGGCCTTGCATGTCGAGGATGATGGCCATGGCATGTCTACCGAAGTGATGGCCAGGGCTTTCGAGCCGTTCTTCACCACCAAACCCATCGGGCGTGGTTCCGGGCTGGGTTTATCGATGGTGTATGGCTTTGTCAGGCAATCGGGGGGGTATGTGTGGGTCGAATCAACCCCAAACCTGGGTACCAAGGTCTCCATGCTTTTTCCCCGGTGCCATGAGCCAGTGGAGGATGAGCCCGAACCTGTTCAGCCAGCGCAGCACATGGCCAGCGGGCAACGCCTGTTGTTAGTGGATGACGAGCTTAATCTGCGTGCCGTAATGCGTGAGTACCTGAGCGAACGCGGTTTCGATGTCGTCGATGTGAGCGATGCCAATACCGCGCTCGGGCGATTCCGCCATGATGGCCCCTTTGACCTGGTAATTACCGATATCGGTTTGCCGGGCGGTTTCAGTGGTCGGCAAGTGGCCAAGGCCATGCGAATGCAGATGGCGACGCAGAAGATCCTGTTCATCACGGGCTATGCAGATCAGTCCATCGAAGCGCAGCTGCTTGAACAGCCAGGCACGGCATTGATGAACAAGCCGTTTTCGTTGGCCGAACTGGCCAATCAGGCGTTGCGCATGCTCGAAGCGTAGTTGGCATCAGGGCTCGCCGAGAATCTGTACTACCTGCGCGCGGAGCGTTTCCAGTTCGAACGGTTTGCAGATCAAGTGCATGCCCGCCGCCAGAAACCCCTCGCGGGCCATGGCGGTTTCCGCGTATCCGGTAATGAACAGCACCGGCAAGTCCGGTTGCAGGCTACGTGCAATTTCAGCCAGCTGCCGGCCGTTCATGCCCGGTAGGCCGATATCGCTTACCAGCAAGTCCACCGGTTGTGCAGAGCGCAGCACCTTCAGCCCCTCGTTGGCGTTGGCTGCACTGCGACAGGGGAAACCCGCCTCGCTCAGCGCCTGGCAAAGCAATTGGCGAACATGCGGGTCATCCTCGACCACCAACACGTGATGCCCCCGGTTATCTCGAATGACCGGTTGCGCTGAATGTGCCTGGCGGGGCTGCCCGACATGGCGCGGCAGGTACAGATCCACCCGGGTGCCTTGGCCGATCTGGCTTTGCAACGTGACATGGCCGCGAGACTGTTTGCTGAAACCGTACACCATCGAAAGGCCCAGGCCGATACCCTGGCCAGTCGGCTTGGTGCTGAAGAACGGTTCGAAGGCGTGTTCCAGGGTGTTTTGCGCCATGCCCTGGCCGTTGTCGATGACACTCAGGCACAGGTAGTCACCGGCACTCAAGGCAACGTCGGCGAACTGGCCGGTGGCAATATGCCGGTTGCTGGCCTCGATACGCAGCTGGCCGCCACTGGGCATGGCTTCGCAGGCGTTGAGCAGCAGGTTGTCGAGGGCCTCTTTGAGTTGCTGGTCATCGGCCTCCACTGGCCACAAATCCTTGTTGACCTGCACATGCAGTTTCACTGCCACACTCAGGCCGGGCCTGAGCCGGTCTGCTTCCAACAGGTCATGCAAATCGACCCGCTGGCTGTGCAGCGATTGCCGGGAGGAGAACGCCAGCAGGCGGTGGGTAAGCCGGGCAGCGCGCGACACCGATTGGCGGCCCATGCCCACGACCTTGTCCAGGCCATTGTTGCGTCCCTGTTGCAGGCGCCGCTCGATCAGCTCGAAACTGCCGCCAATGCTGGTGAGCAGGTTGTTGAAATCGTGGGCTATACCGCCAGCCAACTGGCCAATGGCGTCCATCTTGCGCGCCTGGTAGTGATCAAACTCGCGCTGCTCCTGTTGTTCAGCCTGGGCGTCCAGGCGCTGTTGCAATGCTTGCAGTTGGTCGCGAGCGAGGTACTGCCTGCGGCGGTTGCGCAGGGCAGATTGGGTCAGGTGCAGCAGTTGGGCGTTTTCGAAGGGTGCGACCAGCATCAGCAGGTTGCCCACTGGATGGTTGCCGGTACCCGTGGACGACCGTGGACCCTGGGTGACCAGCACGATAGGCAGATCCGACCAGTTCGGTTGCTGGTCGATAAAGGCTTGCAGCAGCGCGCTTGGGCCATGGTCGAACACCTGCTCGGCAATGATCGCCAGGCCCGCGCCTTCGCTCAGGCAGGTTTGCAGGTTGCCCAAGTCGGCGGCGCACAGGCAATCGATGCCGACGGACGCAAGCAGGCGCGAGGTGTCCGCAGCCATTGGTGGCGGTGCCAGGATCAAGGCACGTTCGTCCAGTGCCAATGCATTGGCCAAAACGAATCTCCTGTAGGGTGTTCCGATAACCACTGGACCTCACCCACTGGCTGAGGGTTCAACAATTTTCGGGTGATCGCTACAGGCCTTGTTGCAGGATGGGGTCGTCCGGGTTCTGGCGCTCCAGCTCGGCCAGCAGTACCTGCACGTTCTGCAATTGCCCGGTTTCTTTCCAGTACTGGATCAGCAGCACCCGCACGCGGCGGTTCGCCGGCTGACGGTTGAGCACGGTTTCCAACTGCCTTTGCGCGGCATCGACTTGCTCCAGTTCGTGCAGGGTGACTGCCAGCGTATAGCGATAATCGGCGTTATCCGGGTCGAGCTCGACGGCGCGGGACAAGGCCAGCAAGGCATATTCCTGCTGCTCGTGGCGTTTCAGCCAGAGCCCCAGTTCGTACTGCAAAAAGGCTGAGTCAGGGCTTAACGCCAAGGCTTTGCCCAGGACCTGGCGCGAGGCATCGTGGTGGCCTTGACGTTCCAGCAGGCGCACCTGGGTGGCCAAGGCGTCGAGGTTGCCGGGGGCAACGGCCAGCGCCCGTTGCAGGGCTGTGGCAGCCTGGGCGTAGTCGTTTTCGTGCAGGTACAGGCGCGCCAGATGCACCTGGGCGTCGGCGTCATCAGGTTGTTGCTCAAGGGCTTGCTGGTATTGCTCAAGCGCTGCCTGCAGTGGGCCGAAGTACAGGCCAATGTCGTCGGGGTCAAGGCCCAGCAGGGCATCTACTGCAGCAAAGCGCACGCTTTGCTCGTCGTCGTCCAGCAGCGGGCCGAGCACCAGGCTGCGTTGCGCCGCCGGCAGCAGGCGGCGAATCCCCGCAATGGCTGCACGGCGCACCAGAGGGTCTGCGTGCTCTAGGTCCTGGCGGGCGAGTTTCAATGCCTGAGGCGAGGGGTAATTGGGTAGCTCGGCATAAAGGGCTGCGCGGCGGATAGGGGGCAGGTCGCTACGTTGCAGTTGCTGGTACAGCACGCGCGCTGCACCGGGTTGACCGTCGTGGGCCTGGCGCAGCGCCTTGGCATAGCTGTGCGCAGGCAAGGTCGGCGGCGCAGGCTGGTCGTCGCGCCACAGATAGCCGCACAGGGCCGATACCAGGATCAACAGCAGCAGGGCGATCAGGTAGCGGTTGCGTCTGGGCATCGGACGGTCCGTGGCGGCGGGAAGGGCAGAGCTTGGGCCAGCCGGGGGGTAAATGCAACCGAGTGAGGGTTGCATGGTGCCTGTCTCGGGTTTTGCGGTGGGGCACAAATCGAGCGCCGCCCGCGCGGCGCTTCGCGGGACAAGCCCGCTCCCACATCTGTTTCGGGCCAGTCACTCCTGTGAAGTCACCTCTGTCCGCCTTGTTTGCACCATCCAATATCGACGGTTGCACTGCTGCTCTTTATCAATTTTCCGCCATGCACCAAGGCTGCAACCCACCTGGAGCAGAAGTAATTGGCCCGAAACAGATGTGGGAGCGGGCTTGTCCCGCGAAGCGCCGCGCGGGCGGCGCTCGATCTCTCAGGCAATGAAAAACTTGTGGCGACCCCCAAAAAAACACACTTCCAAAGGCATAAAAAAGCCCCGCGGACCAGGGCCTGCGGGGCAAACGGTTGGGGGAGGAGCCAACCAAAGGAGTCGTTGAAACAGGTGTATCAGCGTGCGCTGGCCACGGTCTCCGGTTGCCAGCCGCCGCCCAGGGCCTTGTAGATCGAGACGATGCCCCGGTACAGCTCCACCTCACCCTGGGCCTGCGCATCTTCGGCGCTCAGCCGCTCGCGCTCGGCATCGAGCAGTACCAGGTAATCGACCGTACCCTCGCGATAGCGAATCGAGGCCAGCTCCGCTGCCTTACGGCTGGCGTCGCTCTGGCGCATCAGCGACAGCAGCCGCTGCTGGGTCTTGTCGTAGTCGCTGAAGGCGTTGGCCGACTCTTCCAGGGCCAGCAAAACCTGCTGCTCGTAGTTGGCCAGCGCCCCTTCGGCATCGGCCTTGGCGCCACGCAGGCGGGCGCGCACGCTGCCCAGGTCGAAGGCCGCCCAGGTAATGCTTGGGCCCAGTGCCCAGGCATTGGCGGCCGAGGAACCGATCTGCGAGCCGCGCGCGGCGGTAAAGCCAAGGAAGCCGCTGAGGCTGACGCGGGGGAACAGGTCTGCCGTAGCCACGCCTACGTTGGCAGTGGCTGCCGCCAGTTGGCGTTCGGCGCTGCGGATATCCGGGCGGCGACGTAGCAGCTCACCCGGGTCGCCCACCGGCAACGCCTTGGCGATGGCTGGCAGGGCCTTGGGCGACAGGTCTACGCTGAGCGCGTCAGGGCGCTGGCCGAGCAGGGTGGCGATGCGGTGCCGGGCCCGTGCCTGTTCAGCCTGCAGTTGCGGCACGGTGGCTTCGACCCCGGCCAGGCGTGCATCGGCACGCACCACGTCCAGGTCGTTACCCACGCCAGCGTCGCGCAGGGTTTCGGTGATGGTTCGCGATTCCTGCTGGGTCTTCAGGTTGGCCAGGGCGATTTTTTCGCGCAACTGCGCGCCGCGCAGCTGCCCGTAAGCATCGACCAGTTCGGCGATCAGGCTGACCTGCAACTGCTGCAGATCGGCAGCGGCTACCGCTTCCTGGGCCTCGCTCGCCTCGATCTGGCGCTGGATGCGGCCGAACAGGTCAAGCTCCCAGGCCATGTCCAGGCCCAGGTCGTAGCGCTCGCTGTTCACCCGCTGCGTGGTCTGGCCAGGGATCTGGCCCTTGCCGATGTCGCCGCTGGCGCGGCTGGTAACCACCGGGAACTGATCGTTCTCGGCGTCTTCACGGATAGAACGCGCTGACTTCAGCCGGGCGAAGGCCACGCGCAAGTCGCGGTTGCCGTCGAGCGAAGCCTGCACCAACTGGTTCAGTACCGGGTCGTCGAACTGCTTCCACCACAGGCTCTCGAAACGGCTACGGTCGTAGGCCTTGGCCTGCACGGCGCTGCTCATTTGTGCAGGCTCGGTGGCCGGGGCCTGGTAGTCCGGGCCTACCGCACAGGCCGCCAGGGCCAGTGCCAGCAGGCTTGGGGTCAGGGGTTTGAGCAGGTTCATGCGTGGTTCTCCAGCACGTGAACGCGTTCGGCCTTGCGGGCCTCGCGGCGTTCGACAAAACGGCGGATCAGGAAGAAGAACACCGGAGTCAGGAACAGGCCGAACACGGTCACGCCGATCATCCCCGAGAACACCGCTACACCCATGGCATGGCGCATTTCCGAACCGGCACCGGAGCTGAACACCAGTGGCACCACACCCATGATGAAGGCGATCGAGGTCATCAGGATTGGCCGCAGACGCAGGCGGCAGGCTTCCAGTACCGCAGCCAGCGGGTCGAGGCCCTTGGCCTGCTCATCCTTGGCGAACTCGACGATCAGGATCGCGTTCTTGCACGCCAGGCCCACCAGTACGATCAAGCCGATCTGGGTGAAGATGTTGTTGTCACCACCCGACACGATCACGCCGGTGATGGCTGACAGCAGGGTCATCGGCACGATCAGGATCACTGCCAGCGGCAGGCTCCAGCTTTCGTACTGGGCGGCAAGCACCAGGAACGCCAACAGTACGCACAGCGGGAACACCAGCAGTGCAGTATTGCCCGAGAGGATCTGCTGGTAGGTCAGGTCAGTCCACTCGAAGGTCATGCCGTTGGGCAGTTCCTCTTTGAGCAGTTTCTCGATCGCGGCTTCGGCCTGGCCAGAGCTGTAGCCCGGGGCGGCGGCGCCGTTGATTTCGGCCGTGATGAAGCCGTTGTAGTGCATGACGCGGTCCGGCCCGGAGGTGTCGCTGACCTTGAGGAAAGTCGCCAGCGGGATCATTTCGCCCAGGTTGTTGCGCACCTTCAACTGGCCGATCTGCTCGGCATCAAGGCGGAACTGCTGCTCGGCCTGGACGTTGACCTGGTAGGTGCGGCCAAAGCGGTTGAAGTCGTTGGTGTACAGCGAGCCCAGGTAAACCTGCAGGGTGTCGAAGATGTCGGTAATCGCCACGCCGTGGGTCTTGGCCTTTTCCCGGTCGATGGCGGCATCGACCTGTGGCACGTTGACCTGGTAGCTGGTGAACAGGCCTGCCAGCTCCGGCACGTTGTGGCTTTTGGCGATGATGTTCTGGGTTTCCTTGTACAGCGCTTCGTAACCCAGGTTGCCACGGTCTTCGATTTGCAGGCGGAAGCCACCGATCGTGCCCAGGCCCTGTACCGGCGGCGGTGGGAAGATGGCGATGTAGGCGTCCTGGATATCGGCAAACTGGGCGTTCAGTGACGCCGCGATGGCCGCCGCCGACTGGCTCGGGTCCTTGCGCTCATCAAACGGCTTGAGCGGGGTGAACACGATGCCGCTGTTAGGGCTGTTGGTGAATCCGTTGATCGACAGGCCCGGGAAGGCGACCGAGTCGGCAACGCCTGGCTGCTTCAGGGCGATTTCGCTCATGCGCTTGATCACCGCCTCGGTGCGGTCGAGGCTGGCGGCATCCGGCAGCTGGGCGAAGGCCACCAGGTATTGCTTGTCCTGAGCCGGCACGAACCCGGTCGGGGTGGACGAGAAGCCCAGGTAAGTCAGGCCCATCAGGCCAGCGTACACGAACAGCGCGATGCCGCTGGAACGGATGACCCGGCGCACGCCGCCGACATAGCGGTTGGAGGCACGGTCGAAGAAGCGGTTGAACGGGGCGAACAGCCAGCTGCCCAGCAGTTTTTCCAGGATGCGCGAGAAGCGGTCCTTTGGTGCGTGGTGGTCCTTCAGCAGCACGGCAGCCAGCGCTGGCGACAAGGTCAGCGAGTTGAATGCCGAGATCACGGTGGAAATGGCGATGGTCAGTGCGAACTGCTTGTAGAACTGCCCGGTAAGGCCAGAGATGAAGGCCGCTGGCACGAACACCGCGCAGAGCACCAGTGCCGTGGCGATGATCGGCCCGGTCACTTCGCTCATGGCTTTTTGCGTGGCCTCCAGCGGTTTCAGGCCCAGCCCGATATTACGCTCGACGTTTTCCACCACGACGATGGCGTCGTCCACCACGATACCGATGGCCAGCACCAGGCCGAATAACGACAAGGCGTTGAGCGAGAAGCCGAACAGGTGCATCACCGCAAAGGTACCGATCAACGAGACCGGCACGGCCAGCAGCGGAATGATCGAGGCGCGCCAGGTTTGCAGGAACAGGATCACCACCAGCACCACCAGTACCAGTGCCTCGAACAGGGTGTGTACCACCGCTTCGATGGAACCGCGCACGAAGATGGTCGGGTCATAGACGATGCTGTAGTCCATCCCCTCTGGGAAGTCCTTTTTCAGCTCGGCCATTTTCGCCCGCACTTCATCGGAGATCTCGATGGCGTTGGAGCCTGGGCGCTGGAAGATCGGGATGGCCACTGCCGGCTGGTTGTTCAGCAGCGAGCGCAAGGCGTACTGGCTGGAGCCCAGCTCGACCCGAGCGATGTCCTTGAGGCGGGTGATTTCGCCATCGGCACCGGCACGGATGATGATGTTCTCGAACTCTTCCTCGTTGACCAGACGGCCCTGGGTGTTGATCGACAACTGGAAGCTGGTGGAACCGGGAGCGGGCGGGGCGCCCAGCTGGCCGGCAGCCACCTGGCGGTTCTGCTCGCGGATCGCGGCCACTACATCACTGGCGGTGAGGTTGCGCGAAGCGGTCTTGTTCGGGTCCAGCCACACGCGCAGCGAGTAGTCGCCCATGCCGAACAGCTGTACATCGCCCACGCCGCCCAGGCGCGCCAGTTCGTCCTTGATGTTGAGGATGGCGTAGTTGGACAGGTAGAGCATGTCGTAGCGGTTGTCCGGCGAGGTCAGGTGCACGACCATGGTCAGGTCGGGCGAGGCCTTGTCGACGGTGATACCGATACGCGTCACTTCCTCGGGCAGCTTGGGCTGGGTACGGGTGACGCGGTTCTGCACCTGCACCTGAGCGTTATCCAGGTCGGTGCCCAAGGCGAAGGTGATGGTCAGCGTCAGCTTGCCGTCAGCGGTGGACTGGGAGGACATGTACAGCATGTTCTCCACACCGGTAATGGCCTGCTCCAGCGGCGCGGCGACGGTTTCGCCGATGACCTTTGGGTTGGCGCCGGGGAAGTTGGCGCGCACCACCACGGTGGGCGGCACCACTTCGGGGTATTCGCTGATCGGCAGCTGGAACAGCGAGATCGAGCCCGCAATCAGCAGCACCAGCGACAGTACGGCGGCGAAGATCGGCCGGGTAATGAAGAATTTCGAGAAGTTCATCGGTGTGGTCCCTTAACCGCGTGGCGCCTGGGCGCTGGCGACTTTCACGTTGTTGCCCGCCACCTTCGGCGCCGGGTTGCTGGCCTCCAGGGCCTGGCGCTGCTGGGCGAGGGCGGCGAGGGTCTGCTCGCTGGCCATCTGGGTATCGATAGGGGTGACCGGCGAACCAGGGCGTACACGCTGCAGGCCCTTGACCACGATGCGGTCATCCTTGCCCAGGCCGCTGCGCACGATGCGCAGGCCTTCCAGCTTCGGCCCCAGCTCCACGGCGCGGTAGGCGGCCTTGTTGTCCTTGTCCATGACCAGCACGAACTTCTTGCCAAGGTCGGTGCCCACGGCTTCGTCGTTGATCAGTACGGCGTCGTACTGGGCGCTGCCCACCAGCTTCAGGCGTGCATACAGGCCGGGGGTGAACTGGCCGTCGCTGTTGTCGAACACCGCGCGGCCACGGATGGTGCCGGTACGCGGGTTGACCTGGTTGTCGACGAAGTTCATCTGGCCCAGGTGCGGGTTGCCGGTTTCGCTGGTCAGGCCCAGGTACACCGGGGTGCTTTGGCCACGCTGGCCTTCGCGGGCCAGCTGGGTGTACTTGAGGTACACGCGCTCGTCGGCGTCGAAGTAGGCGTAGACCTTGTCGGTGGATACCACGCTGGTCAGCGGGGTGACATCGGCGCTGACGATGTTGCCGGCGGTGAACTGGGCACGGCTGACGCGGCCGCTGATAGGCGCGGTGACACGGGTGAAGCTGAGGTTCAGGCGCGCCAGGTCGAGCTGGGCCTGGATCGCATCAACGCCGGCACGGGCTTCGGCAGCAGCGCTGCTGCGCGATTCGGCCAACTCGGCGGAAATGGCGTTGCTGTCACGCAGGCGCTCGCCACGGCGGGCTTCGTTGGCGCTGCGAATGGCGGTGGCCTTGGCCTGTTGCAGTTGGGCTTCGAGGCGGCGGACTTCAGCCTGGAACGGGCGTGGGTCGATCTGGAACAACAGGTCGCCTTTCTTGACCTGGGCGCCTTCGGTGAAGGCCACCTGGTCGATCTGGCCGGAAACCCGTGGGCGGATTTCGACGGTTTCCGGGGCTTCGAGGCGGCCGGTGAACTCGTCCCATTCGTTGATTGGTTGCTCGATCACCTTGGCCACACTGACCTTTGGCGCGGCGGGAGCCTGCACGGCGTCGGGGGTTCGACCGCAAGCGCTGATCACCACCACTGCCAGGGCAGCGAGGGGGAAGCGCAAGGGTTTGAGTGATTGTTCCATGGAGAACTCCGCCAAAGTATTAGTAGTGGGCGGAGTGTGAGTGTGTTGCGCGTGAGGCACGAATCGAACGGGGCGAAGGTTATTATCACGCTGAATGATATGTGCGGATCATTTATCGATTTGCAGCATGGGTGGGTGTGGTTGGCGGATGTACGTCACGAGATTTTCAGCGCCTGAGAGACCGAGCGCCGCCCGCGCGGCGCTTCGCGGGGCAAGCCCGCTCCCACATTTGTTTCGGGCCAGTGAAGCTTGCGCCATTGGCGCGCGTGCCCCTTGGCGCATGGCTCGATATCGCGTCGTACAGACAGGGGCCGCGCGAAAATCCCCCAGGAATAACTGGCCCGGAACAAATGTGGGAGCGGGCTTGCCCCGCGAAGCGCCGCGCGGGCGGCGCTCGGTCTCACGGGCGATGCATATGCCATGGCAAGCACCTACCAGCCCTGATGTTGACCAACCGGCTGGCATTAGCTCAATACACTGAACCCATGGGTCCCATCCCGCTCCAGCTGGGCAATCAGCCCGAACTCCCAGTCCAGATACCCCTGCATGGCCTCACGCGGGTTGTCCGTCCCTTCATACGGCCGGCGATAACGGTCAGTACGCGCCACGGCCAAGCGGGTTTCGCCACTCTCCAACGGTTTGCCCGCCGCAATCCAGCGCGCGGTGCCGCCATCCAGTACGTACACCGGGGTCTGCGTAAGCGCCTGCAAATCCACTGCTGCAAAGCGTGCCAGCAAGCTGCTGCCGCAGGTCAGTACATAGCGCTCGGCCACCGGCAGGCGTTCCAGCGCTTGCGGCAACTGCGCACGGATCGCCCAGTGAGCGCCGGGAATGTGCCGCTTCACGTAGTTGGCACTGCTGGTGAAGTCCAGCACCACCGTGCCTGGTGCTTGCAGCCAGTCATCCAGTTGCGCTACGCCGATCTCGGTGACTGCTGGCACCGCCGGCTGCGGCGCCTGCCACTCGCCGGTCTCGCTGAAGCCCGCTGCCGACACGCCGTCGAGTACCGCCACCTGCCAGCCCATCTGGGCCAGCCACGAAGCGCTCATGTTGGCACGTACGCCGTCGTCATCCACCAGCACGATGCGTGCCCCGCGCACGCTGGCGACATGGTCGGTTTCCTGCACCAGTTGCCCACCCGGAACGCTGCGGCTGGCGGGCAGGTGGCCAAGGGCATATTCCTCGGGTGTACGTACGTCGAACAGGTACGTGGTGCGGTGGCTGTCGGCCTGCCAGGCGGCCAGCGTGTCCTGCCCCAGGCGCAGTACGCCGGCGCGGTCGGCCACGCCGCGCGCACGTTGCGCGGCATCGGTGCGGGTGTTGTCGCTCACTTCGGCAAAGCGGCGTTCCTGGCCGTGAGCCAGGGTTTGCCCGGCCAGGGTCCAGCCGATGGTGCCGTTGCGCAGGGCGGCCACGGGGTTGGGGATGCCAGCGTTCACCAGCGATTGGGTGCCGATAATGCTACGGGTGCGCCCGGCGCAGTTGACGATGACGCGGGTGGCGGGGTTGGGCGCCAGTTCGGCAACCCGCAACACCAGCTCGGCACCCGGCACGCTGATGCCACCCGGGATGCTCATGGTCTGGTATTCGTCGAAGCGGCGGGCGTCGAGTACCACCACATCGGCCTTGGCATCCAATAGCGCCTGCACCTGTTCAGCCGCCAGCGACGGTGTGTGGCGCACGCTTTCCACCAGTTCACCGAAGGACTTGCTCGGTACGTTGACGTCACGGAACAGCTCGCCACCGGCTGCGCGCCAGCCTTGCAGCCCGCCTTCAAGCAGTGCGACATCGCTGTAGCCCAGCGCCAGCAGGCGTGCAGCGGCCTGGGCTGCCAGGCCTTCACCGTCGTCATACACCGTGACGGCGGTATCACGCCGGGGTACACGGGGGTAAATCTCAAGTTCCAGCTTCGATAACGGGATGTTGGCGGCAAACAGGGGGTGCTCCTGGGCGAAGGGGTCTTCCTCGCGCACATCGATCAGCGCCAGTTCTTCGTGGGCCAACAGGGCCCGGCGAATGTCGTGGTAGGAGCGGGTGGCAACGGTACTCATGGGGCAGGGTTCTCTTTGGACAGGTCCCAGATGTTGGGCAGATGGCTGTTGGAATAGCCGGAGATGAACGGTTTTTCGCTGCCGTCGGGCAGGTACACCGCACGGCTGACGGCACCGATGTTGGCGCCATACACATGGATGCTGATCGATACCCGGTCGTCGAAAGCGTTGCTGACCTGGTGGACATCGCCAATGCGTGGCGACACGGCTTCTACCTGGCCCGGGTCCAACCGCACTGGCCCGCCTGCTGGCAAGAATGCGCCGTGTTCGCTGCGGGCAAAGCCTTGCGAGTATTCGGCGCCGCGCAGCATGCCGATCAGGCCCCACACCCGATGGTCGTGGATGGGCGTCTGCTGGCCAGGCCCCCAGACGAAGCTGACGATGGAAAAGCGTTGGCGCGAATCGCAGTGCAACAGGTACTGCTGGTAACGGGCCGGGTCTGGCTGCGCCAGTGCCTCGGGCAGCCAGTCGTCATGGGCGACCAGGCTGCGCAGCAGGCCCTGGCCATGGTCGAGGAGGGTGGCTTCGTTGGCTTGCTGGTCCACCAGCTGTGAAAGCGCGTCGATGAAATGGCGTAAGCGCTCAAGGCGCAGGGGTTGGCTCATGGCTCAGGCTCGGCTGACGGTTTGGCTTAACCCTAGCAAATGCTTTAAATATTCTCAAAAGTAAAAATACGCATAAGCTAATATGCGAAAAACGCATTTACAGATGAGCTGCTCTGTTTTGAAATAAGCGACGCTCAAAGCATTAGGTTATGCCCAAAACGAATTTCACGACGCTGTACTTAATCGATAACTTATAAACAGACCCTTGGTTATATTCAAAATGAATATGCCATTCCCATTTCCACGAGACCGCACGTGCGGATCGGCCTGATGTACCCGTTACGGTACATGGAGACGAACGTGCGATACCTCAAGCAATTGGCCGCCGGTGTGCTGGCCAGCTCTCTCAGCCTGGCTGCTGCCGCGCAAACCTTGGTGGTCGGCGACCAGAGCTTCAATGCTCGTGCCGTGATGGAAGCTGCCGGTGTGCTCGATGACCTGCCCTACACCCTGGAATGGAAGCAATTTACGGCCGGCTCGCCGGTAGCCGAGGCGCTGAACGTGGGTAGCCTGGACATCGGCCTGCTGGGCGATGCGCCGCCTCTGTTCCTGGGCGCTCTGGGTGCGCCGATCAAGGTGATTGCCGTCAGCCGGCAGAATCTGGATGGCGTGGCCATCCTGGCGCGCAAGGGCTCGAACATTCACAGCCTCGAAGACCTGCGCGGCAAGCGCGCAGCGATCTGGAAGGGCTCCTGGAGCCAGCAGTTGCTGTTCAGCGCACTGGACAAGGCCGCCGTGCCACGTGATGCGCTGGAGCTGCGTTACCTCAGTGCGCTGGATGCCTCTCATGCCCTGGACGGGGGTTCGGTGGATGTGATTGCCACCTGGGAGCCCTATGTCACCCAGCAGGAGCGCCAAGGGGCGCGGGTGCTGGCCACGGCGCAAGGGTTGATCCCGGCACAGAGCTTCGTGGTGGCCAATGCCAAGGCGGTGGAGGCCAAACGGGCGCAGATCAGTGATTTTCTACAGCGCCTGAAAAAAGCCCGCGACTGGACCCTGAGCGACCCGGCCCATACCGCGGCCTATGCCGACGCGTGGGCCAAGCGCACCCGTGCCGATGGTGATATTGCCCGTGCCTGGTTTGCCAGGGCGCGTACCGATCTGGCACCGCTGAACCCGCAGGTGATCGTGGATGCGCAGAAGACCGTGGACTTCTTTGCCGGGTTGGGGCTGATCAAGGCCTACTCGGCGGCGAGCCTGTTCGATACCTCGTTCTCGGCGGCATTTGAGCACTAGGTCCCTCTGTACCGGCCTCTTCGCGGGCACGCCCGCTCCCACAGGTACCGCAGTTGCGCAACTCGCTGTGGGAGCGGGCGTGCCCGCGAAGAGGCCGGTACAGGCAACAACTTTTTCGAGGAATGACCATGACCACCCGCAAGATCAAACTCGGCGCCCTGACCATGGGCTGCGGCGGCCCGGGCCGGCACAACTTGTGGCTCGATCCGGAGCTGCCCGCCGATGCTAGCGTGAACATCGACTGGTACATCGACATCGCCCGCCAGGCCGAAGCCGCGTTGTTCGACCTGATGTTCATTGTCGACAGCCAATACATCACCCCCGGCTCGCCATCGCATTACCTCAACCGCCTGGAGCCGCTGACCCTGCTCTCGGCATTGGCCGTAACCACGCGCCATATCGGCCTGGTCGGCACCCTGACCACGTCCTACAACGAACCCTTCAACGTTGCCCGCCGCCTGGCCTCGCTGGACCTGATCAGCAAGGGCCGCGCCGGCTGGAACGTGGTCACCAGCGGCGACGCGGGCACCGCCGGCAACTATGGCCGGGACGAGCACTATGACTACGACACCCGTTACGCCCGTGCCCAGGAGCACGTGGCGGTGGTGCAGGGCCTGTGGCAGTCCTATGAAGAGGGCGCGTTCCCGCGCAATCGTGCCACCGGGCAATTCCTTGACCCAGGCCGGATGCATGCCTTGAACCACAAGGGCGAGCACTTCTCGGTGGTAGGGCCGTTGAACATCCAGCGCTCGCCACAGGGCCAGCCGGTCATCTTCCAGGCCGGTGACTCGCAGCAGGGGCGTGAACTTGGGGCAGCCACCGCGGATGTGATCTTCACCCACGCTGCCAGCATCGAGCAGGGCCAGGCGTTCTACCGCGATGTGAAAGCGCGCGCCGAGCGGCTGGGGCGCGACCCTGAGCAACTGCTGGTCTTGCCCGGGGCCGAAATTTACGTGGGCGACACTGACGAACACGCCCGTGAGATCGAGCGCCATTACCACCAGCAGGACCACAGCTTCGAATTGGCGCTCAAGGAGTTCGGGCGCAACTTCGGCTGGCACGACTTCAGCCAGTACGACCTCGATGCACCGTTCCCCCAGGAAAGCCTGGAGCATGCCCGCAGCAGCTTCTTCACCAACGCCAAGCGCATTGCCGATCAAGCCCGGGAGCAGGGCTTGAGCCTGCGCCAGACGGTGGAGTTCGGGCGCAAGCTACGCCCCGGCGCCTTCGTCGGCTCGGCCGAAACGGTTGCGGCAACAATGGCCGAATGGTTCGAGGCGCGGGCGCTGGACGGCTTCAACATCTACATCGGCCACCCCGGGCAGTTCCGCCGCTTTACCCAGGAGGTGGTGCCGCTGCTGCAGGCGCGTGGGGTATACCGCACCACCTATGAAGGCACCACCTTGCGCGAAAGCCTGGGCTTGGCGATTCAGTGAATGCTTGAGGCCAGTTCGAAGATCGGCATGTACATCAGGATGACGATCAGGCCGATCAGCAAGCCGATAAAGGTCATCAGCAGCGGTTCGAACAGCTTGACGAACCATTCTACCCAGCGGCCGATTTCCTGGTCATGGAAGTCGGCGCAGCGCTCCAGCATCTCGCCCAGGTTGCCGGACTGTTCGCCGGCCCGCAGCAGGCGCAGCGACACCGGCGTGACCAGGTGCCCGGCCTCGAGTGCATCGGACAGCGGCAACCCTTCGCCCACCCGTTGGCTGGCCTGTTCCAGGCCTTGGGCCGCTGCGCTGCCAAGCAGGCCGCGAGCCATGCCCATGGCGGTGAGGATGGGAATGCCGCCTTGCAGCAGGATGCCCAGCGAGCGATAGAAGCGCGCCAGCTCGTACATCATCAGGCGTTGGTGCAGCGCCGGCAGGCGGCGTAACTGGCACGAGGCCCAGCGCCGAACGCGGGGATGGCGGCGAAGCAGCCACAGTGCCGTGACCCCACCGGCCGTGCCCAGCGCCAGCGGCAGTTGCTGGGCGTGCAGGAACAGGCCGATCTGCATGAGCACGCGTGACAGCCAGGGCAGCTCGGTGCCCATGCCTTCGAACACCTGGCTAAAACGCGGCACCACATAGCCGAGCAGGAACAGCACCACGCCACCCCCCACCAGCAACAGCAGCAATGGGTAGACCGAGGCCCCCACCAGCTTCTGCCGTACCAGGTCCAGGCGTTGGCGGTAGCTGATGTAGCGGGCGAGGGCGTCGCCAAGGGCGCCGGTGCGCTCGCTGGATTGCACCAGCGCCACATACAGCGGCGGGAAAACCCGGGGTTGCTGGCCCAGCGCCTGTGACAGCGAACGGCCTTCGTACAGTTGGCGCACCAGCTCGGCCAGCACCTTGCGGGTGGCGGATGCGGGGGCTTTTTCGGCCAGGCTTTCCAGTGCATCGATCAGCGGCAGGCCAGCATTGAGCAGGGTCGACAGTTCCTGGCTGAACAGCACCAGGTCAAACACCGCCTCACGGCGCCAGGCCATGGCGCGCAGGGTGCTGCCATTGCCACGCAGGCTGAGCACGCGCAGGCCCTGGTCCTCGGCCTGGCGGCGAGCGTGGTCGGCGTCCTCGGCGTCGATCTGCAACTGCACCACGCCCTGTCTTCCCAGGGCCTTGAGGCTGTAACGCATGGCTGCTCTCCTTACTGCCAACTGGTGACTTCGGCGTTTTCCCCGTCACCCCCGGGCTGGCCGTCCTTGCCCATCGACAGCAGGTCGTATTCACCGCCGTTCTCGCCGGGTTGCCGGTAGATGTACGGGCGGCCCCACGGGTCCTGCGGCACCGCCTTCTGCAGGTAGGGGCCGGTCCAGCGTGGCTCGCCACTGGGGGCGACCACCAGGGCTTGCAGGCCTTGCTCACTGTTGGGGTAGTGGCCGACTTCCAGCCGGTATAAATCCAGGGCCTTGCTCAAGCCTTCTATCTGCGCCCGTGCCACCTTGGCCTCGGAGCGGCCGAGCTGGCTGAAGTACTTGGGCGCGACGATGCCGGCCAACAGGCCGAGCACCACCAGTACCACCAGGAGTTCGAGCAGGGTGAAGCCGCGTTGCGGGTTGGTTCTGCGCTGCATGGTGAAGCCCTCCACGCCATGGGGACATGCGTTGACAGGCACCATGCAACAGCCGTGCACGTCTGCCTCGGGGCCTTGCGCCATGCGGCACCGGAAGCGGCACAGTGCTTGCGTCGTGGTCAAAACCCTCGGGTTTTCCGGGGCATTTCCCCCACATCGGGGGCCACGACGAAGAGGCGACCGACATGCGTGGACTCATCCTTGGTTTGATCTGGCTGGCGGCAGGTACTGCCCAGGCCGATGTGTACATTTCCATCGATGCCAAGGGCGGCTACGTACTGACCAACGTCCACCGACCCGGGCGCCACTATGAAAAGGTGATCAACGAGCCGCTGGCCCAGGCCGGCCCGGCCAATGCGCAGATGATCACGGGCCGCCCCTATGCCGAAGTGGTTGCCACGGCGGCACGCATCCACAACGTACCCCCGGCGTTGCTGCATGCGCTGATCAAGGCAGAATCCGGCTACAACCCCGAGGCCCGTTCGCCGGCAGGCGCGGTGGGGTTGATGCAACTGATGCCCGACACCGCCCGCGAGATGGGCGTTGAAGACCGCCTGGACCCGGAAGACAACGTGCAGGGTGGGGCACGCTACCTGAAACGCATGCTCACGCTGTTTGACAACGACATCACCCTGGCGGTGGCAGCTTACAACGCAGGGCCGGATGCCGTCATGCGGCGCGGCGCGGTACCACCGTTTGCCGAGACCCGGCGCTACGTACCTGCTGTGCTGCGCGAATACCGCAAGTTGCAGGGGTTGGCAGATGATTCGCCTTTCTAGAACCGTCTTGCACGTAATCCTGAAGTTGGCGCGATCCCTGTGGGAGCGGGCTTGCCCGCGAAGCAGCCGACGCGCTGGATGGCACCGGCTGCGCCGGTGTTCGCGGGCTTGCCCGCTCCCACAGGGATCACATGAGGCTCAGGAATTACCCTTCGGCGGATGCCATTAATTTAGCACCATGGTTTCCCCAACCCTGGGCTATAACCTTTTGAAGGTGCCCAGCTGTGGAGTCCGCCATGGACATCGCCCCTCGTTCCGACGCCTTCGAAGTGCCTGCCGGTAACGAGCTGGCTGCCCCGCGCAAGCCGTTCAACCTTTTGCGCTGGTACGCCTGGGTAAGCCTGGCCATCATCCTGTCGGTGGCTGCTGGGCTGGGGCTGATTTCCAGTCGTTTCATCATCGATGAGAGCGTGGAGCGCGATGCCTTGCTCACCGCGCAATTCATCACCTCCATCGCCGATGCCGAAGTACGCCATGTGTCGATCCCCAACGTGCGTACCATGGGCGAGCTGCTTGACCCGCGCACCGATCGCAGCAACTTGCCCGACGTCGATCCGGATGCCCGGCGCAAGGCGCGTGGCGAATTCCTTGACCATATCGCCCACCTGCCAGACATGCTGCTGGCCAATATCTATGCCCCGGACCGCACGGTGATCTGGTCCAGCAACCCGGCGCTGATCGGCAAGCTGATCGAGGGCGATGACGACCTGGACCGGGCTTTCGAGTACAAGATGCGGGTCTCGGCAAGCTACCACAACTTCGAACAGGCCCGTTCCGAGCAAAAGTTCGTTACCCCGCCCGAGCAACTGTTCATCGAAAACTACATTCCGCTGTTCGATGCCGATGGCGAGCACGTTACAGCAATGGTCGAGATCTACAAGGAACCCCATGACCTGATCGTGCGCATCGAGCATGGCCTGATCCTGATCTGGCTGGCGATCACCGTCGGCGCCGCGCTGGTGTACGTCGGCTTGTACGGCATCATGCACCGCGCTGCGCGGTTGCTGGCGGTGCAGCAGAAGCGGCTGATCAACAACGAAACCTATGTGGCGTTGGGCGAGGTGTCATCGGCGGTGGCCCACAGCCTGCGCAACCCGCTGGCCAGCATCCGCTCCAGTGCCGAGCTGGCCCAGGCGTTTGACGAAGGCCCGGCGCAGCGCAATGTCAACGACATCATCGGCCAGGTCGACCGCATGTCGCAGTGGATACGCCAGATGCTGCAGTCGTTGCGGCCGCTCAACGATGAGGCGGTGGCGGTGGACTTGCCACAGGCGCTGCAAGAAAGCC
Organism: Pseudomonas sp. NPDC090592; assembly: GCF_044769185.1. Taxonomy (NCBI): domain Bacteria; kingdom Pseudomonadati; phylum Pseudomonadota; class Gammaproteobacteria; order Pseudomonadales; family Pseudomonadaceae; genus Pseudomonas; species Pseudomonas sp. NPDC090592. Next base: position 15,819 of record NZ_JBIVXJ010000005.1, on the reverse strand, counting down.
TGCAAGCCTACGCGGTACCGCTGGCACGCGGTGGGGTCAGCCTGGACCTGCAACCGTTACCGGCGGTACAGGTAGTGGGGCACCCGGCGTTACTGCGGCAGATTTTCAGCAGCTTGATCGCCAATGCCCTGGAATCGATGGAGCAGGGCGGCCGGCTGCGAGTCGAGGTGGTACGCCAGGACCGACGAAGCCTGACACTACGCCTGTCCGACACTGGCAAGGGCATGAACGAACAGCAGCAGCGCATGGCCTTCCGGCCGTTCTTCACCACCAAGCAAGGTGGGTTGGGGGTGGGGTTGGTGCTGGTGAAACGCATCATGGAGCGCTTCGGCGGCTCGGTCAGGCTCAGTAGCAGTGAGGGCCATGGTACGCGCGTGTCGTTGTGCTTCCGCCTGGTCTCGACCTCGTAGTTCTTATTAAAAGATAGCTGTATGTTGTTGATTTAAATGGACATGCCTGATTTGGGTAAAAATTACCCAAGTGTGGGGATTTTTCCTACACTATGGATCAATAATGCATGGTAAGTAATTGAAAAATAACAATTTATATTTTTATGGCCGAGTTTTTGCTGGGTGATTTGCAAAGCGCAACACGCGACAAAAGGCAGCCTCGGCTGCCCAGGCGGGTGCTACCAACGGGCTGCTGCTGTTGGCCTTGAGGCATCCCTGAACGGACGGCCTGTGCGGGAATCACGCGATGCAGATGCTGGAAGACGAAGTTCGCGAAAAGCCCGGTGCGACCGCCAGCGGTCTGGCTGTGCCATTGCGCGACTTCAACCTGCTGCGCTGGTTTTCGGTCATTAGCCTGCTGATCATCACTGCTGTGGCGGGTGGGCTGGGTTATGTGTCAACGCGCTTCGTGGTACGCGACAGCGTGCAGCGCGATGCCATGCTGACCGCGCAATTCATCCAGGCCATGGCCCAGGCCGAGGTCCGGCATTCGCAGTTGCCGCCGGGCACCACCATGGGCGAGTTGCTGGACCCGCGCCTGGACCTGCAGCATCTGCAGTTCACCCCGGCGCTGGCCGAGTCGACCCGGGTCGAGTTCCTTGACCATGTCGAGCACCTGCCAGACACCTTGCTGGCCAATGTCTATGCCCGCGACCGCACCATCGTCTGGTCCACTAACGCAGAGCTGATTGGCAAGCGAATAGCAGCCGAGGGCGATCTGGACCGCGCCTTCCGCTCGCGCAAGGCGGTGTCGGCCAGCTACCACAAGGCAGTGCAAGGCCGTGAAGAGCAGAAGTTCCAGCGTGAACCGCGCTACCTGTTCATCGAAAACTACATTCCGCTGTTCGACAGCCAGGGCGAACAGGTAATGGCCATGGTAGAAATCTACAAGGAGCCGCAGGACCTGATACGGCGTATCCAGCGCGGTTATGTGCTGATCTGGGCCTCGACCCTGGTGGGTGGAGCACTCATCTACTTCGGCCTGTTCTGGATCGTGCGTCGGGCAGCGCAGATGCTGCACGTGCAGCAGGACCGCCTGGTGGCCAGTGAAACCTACGTGGCGCTGGGCGAGATGTCGTCGGCGGTGGCGCACAGCCTGCGCAACCCGTTGGCCAACATCCGCTCCAGCGCCGAGCTGGCCCAGGAAATTGCCAACCCTGCGGCGCAGAAGAACATCACCGACATCATCAGCCAGGTGGACCGCATGTCACGCTGGGTGCGCGATTTGCTGGTGTCATTGCGCCCGGCCAGCGACGACGCCGAGCCCGTGGACCTGGTGGCGGCCATCGAAGACACCCACCTGGCCTTCGTCCAGCAGATCGAGCGCAGCGGCGTGCGCTTCCATTTCGAGGGGCCCGATGTGCAGTGGGTGGCCAGCCAGCCGCTGCAGCTCACACAGATTCTCAACAGCCTGTTCTCCAATGCCCTGGAGGCCATGCCCACAGGCGGCATGCTGACTGCCCAGGTGAATGTGCACGAAGGCCAGCGTGCCGAGTTCGTGCTCACCGACAGCGGCAAAGGCATGAGCCAGCAGCAGGAGCGGATGGTGTTCAAGCCGTTCTACACCACCAAACAGGGCGGCCTTGGCGTAGGACTGGCCCTGGTCAAACGCATCATGGAACGTTTTGGCGGCTCGGTCAGTTTGAGCAGCCGCGAAGAGGAAGGAACCCGCGTCAGCCTTACATTCAATATCGCAGCGGGAGGGGACCATGGAGCAGAGCATCCTGGTAGTCGAGGATGATGAAATCCTTGCCGACAACATTCGCACCTACCTCAGCCTCAAGGGTTATGAGGTCAGCGTGTGCCACAGTGCAGAACTGGCGCTGGAACAGATCAAGCGGGCCCAGCCTGACGCGGTGCTGACCGACAACTCGTTGCCGGGCATGAGCGGGCATGACCTGCTGCGTACCCTGGTGGCGCAGGCGCCGGACTTGAAAGTGATCATGATGACCGGCTACGGCAACGTCGAGGATGCCGTGCAGGCCATGAAGGAGGGCGCGTTTCATTACCTGACCAAGCCGGTGGTGCTGGCCGAGCTCAAGTTGACCCTGGACAAGGCCCTGGCTGCCGAGCGCATGGAGCGCACGTTGTCGTTCTACCAGGAGCGCGAGGCGCAGAAGTCCGGGTTGCAGGCATTGATCGGCGAGTCGCCAGCGATGCTCACCCTCAAGCACACCCTGCGCCAGGTGCTGGATGCCGAACGGCGCATGGCCAGCGACGACCTGCCACCGGTATTGGTCGAGGGCGAGACCGGCACCGGCAAGGAGCTGGTGGCCCGTGCCCTGCATTTTGACGGTTTGCGCAGCAAGGGGCCGTTCATCGAGTTCAACTGCGCCTCGATACCCGCCAACCTGCTGGAGGCTGAGCTGTTCGGCCATGAGAAGGGCGCCTTTACCGATGCCAAGGAGCGCCGGGTGGGCCTGGTGGAGGCGGCCGATGGCGGCACCTTGTTCCTCGACGAGATCGGCGAGATGGACCTGGTGCTGCAGGCCAAGTTGCTCAAGCTGCTGGAAGACCGCAGCATCCGCCGCATAGGTGCGGTGAAGGAACGCAAGGTCGACCTGCGGGTGATCAGCGCCACCAACTGCAACCTGGAGCAGATGGTGCAGCAGGGCAAGTTCCGCCGCGACCTGTTCTTCCGCCTGCGCATCATTGCCCTGAAAGTACCGCGCCTGTATGCACGTGGGCAGGATGTGTTGCTGTTGGCACGGCATTTCCTGGCCCACCATGGCCGGCGCTATGGCAAGCCGAACCTGCGTTTTTCCGCCGAGGCCGAGAGCCTGATGCTGAGTTACAGCTGGCCGGGCAATGTGCGTGAATTGCGCAACATGCTGGAGCAGACCGTGCTGCTGGCCCCGAACGAGGTGGTGCAGGCGCATCAGCTGAACCTGTGCATGACCTTGGTGGACGAGCCGCTGGTGGCTCAGCCCTTGGCGACTGTATATGAAATGCCGCGGCATGAACCGGAACCGGGTACCAGCTTGCCGGACATGGAGCGCGACCTGGTATGCAAGACCCTGGACCGGACCGACTGGAACGTGACCAAGTCGGCGCGGATGCTGGGGTTGTCGCGGGACATGCTGCGCTACCGCATCGAGAAGCTGGGTCTGACCCGGCCTGACAAGCGCCAGTGGTAGCAGCTGCGTTGCCTGTTTCGCGGGCGCGCCCGCTCCCACAGGGACTGTGCTGGCTTCGAGCTGACCTATGCCTGTGGGAGCAACTGTCTTGCTCAGTTTCTAAAAGCTGGCGCAAATCCCTGTGGGAGCGGGCAAGCCCGCGAATACGGGCAAAGCCCGTGCCATGCACCGCGGTGTCTTCTTCGCGGGTAAACTCGCTTGTGCAATCAGGGGTTACCAGTGCTCGTGCCGCTGTTACCTTGCCGGCCAGTTCCCTCCGAGCCACTGCCATCCATCCCCGGCAAATCGCGGTCGTCATTCTGCTGCGCCGGCGGGCTGTCCGGGTCATTGCCCTTGATGCGTGGGTCGGTGTCCCGCGGCATGGGTTTCTCGATCGGGTTGAGGGTGCTGTCCGCGCCCGGCTGCGGCGCGCCACTGTGCGGGTCGTCGGGGTAGGTCGGGCCGGTGCCGGCGGCAAGCGCCAGCGGCGAGGCGAGCAGGGCGATCAGCAGGATGCTTGGGCGGGTCATGGCAGGCTCCTTTGCGTCGGGTAGGGCACATACTTGCGTTTGGCCCCACCCGGAAGCTCAAGGTGCCATCACCCCGATCAACGGTTACACCACCAGCGACAGCAGCATGATGAAGATGATGCCGACCACGGACAGGATGGTTTCCATCATGCTCCAGGTCTTGAAGGTTTCGGCCACGGTCATGTTGAAGTACTGCTTCACCAGCCAGAAACCGGCGTCGTTCACATGCGACAAAATCAACGAGCCGGCACCGGTGGCCAGCACCAGCAACTCGCGGTTTACCCCCGGCACCAGGTCGATGACCGGGGCGACAATGCCTGCACCGGTAATGGTGGCGACCGTGGCGGAGCCGGTGGCGATGCGGATCACCGCCGCCACCAGCCAGGCCAGCATGATGGGCGAGATCTCTGCCTGCACGGCCATCTGGCCGATCACGTTGCCCACGCCGGTGTCCACCAGCATCTGCTTGAAGCCGCCGCCGGCACCCACGATGAGCACGATGGCGGCAGTGGGGGCCAGGCTCTGGTCAAGCATCTTCATGATCTGCTGGCGGTTGAAGCCGCGAGCCGAACCAAAGGTATAGAACGCCAGCAACAGGGCCGCGAGCAGGGCGGTGATCGGGTGGCCGATCAGGTCCATCCACTGGCGCACGATGTGTTCGGCCGGCAGCACCACGTCGGCGAAGGTTTTCAGCAGCATCAGCGCTACAGGCAGCAGCACGGTAATCAGGGTAATGCTGAAACTTGGCAGGTTGCCTTGGTCGGACTCCTTGGCGATCTGGTCCATCAGTTCCTGGGACGGGTTGCCCGGGATATAGCGGGAAATGAAGTTACCGAACAGCGGGCCGGCGATGATCGCGGTAGGCAGGGCCACGATCAGGCCGTAGAAGATGGTCTTGCCGATGTCGGCATGGAAGATGCCGATCGCCAGCAGCGGGCCCGGGTGCGGGGGCACCAGGCCATGCACCACGGAAAGGCCGGCCAGCAGGGGGATGCCGATCTTGACCAGCGACACGCCGGAGCGCCGGGCAACGATGAACACCAGCGGAATCAGCAGCACGAAGCCGATTTCGAAGAACAGCGGGATGCCTACCAGGAAGGCGGCGAACATCATGGCCCAGTGCACGTTCTTCTTGCCGAACGCGCGAATCAGGGTTTGCGCGATCTGGTCGGCCCCCCCGGAGTCGGCCATCAGTTTGCCGAGCATGGTACCCAGGGCCAGCACGATGCCGACGAAACCCAGCACGCCACCAAAACCGTCCTGGAACGATTTCATGACCTTGGCCACCGGCATGCCGGAGGTCAGGCCCAGGAAGCCGGCCGCGAGGGTGAGGGCGACGAAGGGGTGTACTTTGAAGTGGGTGATCAGCAGGATCAGCCCGACGATGGTAACCAGCGCGTCGAGCAGCAGGAAGGTATCAGTAGCCAGTCCGAACATGGTGTGAAGGCCTCGGTCTTATCGTTGTTTTGGGCGTAGCTTTTTGGAACTTTTCCCGCGTTTGCGGGTCGGGGTAGCGCTGTCTTGGGTGAGCCGGAAAAGCCGCCGGGTTCAGGCGGTTTGCGCCAGGCCCGGCTCACCGCAGCGCTTTAGCCAGTGGTCTACCGCTTCGGCCAGCTCATCGACGGGCAGGGTGGCGTCCAGGGGCAGGGTCAGTGGCTCGCCGCGTGGCGATTCCAGGGCGGCGAACTGGCTATCGATCAGGCTGGCCGGCATGAAGTGCCCGGGCCGGGCCCGTACGCGCTTTTCTGCCTCGCAGGGCGAAAGCTCAAGGAACACGAACACCAGCCCAGGCATGGCACTGCGCAGGGTGTCGCGGTAGCGGCGCTTGAGTGCCGAGCAGGTCAGGATCGGGCGCTCCCCAGCGTGGGTGGTGGCCTGCAACTCTTTGCCGAGGCGCACCAGCCAGCCGGCACGGTCGTGGTCGTCCAGCGGGATGCCAGCGCTCATCTTGCGGATGTTTTCGGCAGGGTGAAAAGCGTCGCCTTCGATCAGGCGGCCGCCGCTTCTGGCAGCGATGGCGGCGCCGATGCAGCTTTTGCCGCAACCAGCCACGCCCATCACCACGATCGCGGACAGGGGAGAATTCATCAGTACCTCCTGCGGGGTGAGATAGCGCTGTCTCGTCGCCGACGAACAGCCACCTCCCCGGTGTTATTGGTCTTGTCCTTACGCAGTATGGACGCTTGGTGGCGAGCGCGTGCCGGCTGCCACCAAAGATTACATTGCCTGCGTCCTGAGACAGCGCTACCTTAGTGGCCGTTCCCCATCCTTGCAAGTAGTAAAATTACAACATCCATGTCCCGCACCGGCTCCCGTACTACAGGTCGTCCTACCCTGGCAGAAGTTGCCAGGCTTTCCGGGGTTTCCCCGATCACTGCTTCGCGTGCCTTGCGCGGGGTCAGCACGGTTGCGCCGGAGCTGGTCGAGAAGGTTGTCGCCGCGGCAGCGAGCCTGGGCTATGTGGCCAACCCGGCCGCCCGCGCCCTGGCTTCGGCCCGCAGCCAGTCGGTGGTGGTGTTGATCCCGTCGCTGTCCAACCAGTTGTTCATCGACACCCTGGAAGCCATTCACGAGGTCATGCGCCCGCGTGGGCTGGAAGTGTTGATCGGCAACTATCACTACGACCTTGCCGAAGAAGAAAACCTGATTCGCAATTACCTGGCCTACCAGCCCTGCGGCATGCTGTTGACCGGCTTCGAGCGCAGCGATGCGGCGCGGCAGATGCTGGCCGCCAGTGGTGTGCCGTGTGTACACATGATGGAACTCAATGGCGAGGCTGGGGCACTGTCCGTCGGTTTTTCGCAGCAGCAGGCCGGGCGCGCTGCTGCCCGGCACCTGATCGAGCGCGGGCGCAAGCGCCTGGCCTTTATTGCCGCGCAGCTTGACCCACGGGTGATGCAGCGCGCCGAAGGCTTCCGCCAGGCGCTGGCCGAGGCAGGGATGCAGGCCACCGAGCTGGAGGTGCTGACCCCAGAACCGTCGTCCATCGCCTTGGGCAGCGCACTGTTCAGCCAGCTGTTGCAACAGGCGCCAGATGTCGACGGCATCTTCTTCTGCAACGACGACCTTGCCCAGGGCGCGGTGCTGCAGGCGTTGCGCCAAGGGGTGGAAGTGCCTCGGCAGGTAGCGATGGTCGGTTTCAACGACTTGCCGGCATCTGCGCACATGGTGCCGCGGCTGACCTCGATTCGCACGCCCCGGGCGGCAGTCGGGCGTGGGGCAGCGCAAGCCTTGCTCGCATTGCTTGATGGCAAGCGGGTGCCAAACGCGCAGCAAGACCTGGGGTTTGAGTTGATGGTGCGGGAAAGTTCCTGAGCACAGGGCTGCGCCTGCAGTGACAGCGCGGGTTCATGAAATGTAGTAATCCCAAAGTGATAGCACTGTGCTTGCACGGCGCCAATGGCGATCTATGCTCAGGACACCGCGCATAAAGGAGCCCGGCGTCATGTTCGACTTCCATCGCAAGGCCGATTTGGTAGAAATCCAGCGTAGTCACCAAGCTCTTGCCAGCACACAAGCCAAAATGGCAGCGATCAGCCGTTCGATGGCGATGATCGAGTTCGCCCCGGATGGCACCATCCTCGATGCCAATGAGCGTTTCTGCCAGGCCATGGGGTATAGCGCCGACGAGCTGCGTGGCAAGCACCATCGGATGTTCTGCGAACCGGCTTACGCGCAAAGTGCCGAGTATCAGCAGCTGTGGCGCGAACTGGGCCAGGGCAAAGCCATCAGCGGTACCTTCGAACGCCTCGACAAAACCGGCCGTGAGGTGTGGTTGGAGGCCAGTTACATGCCGGTGCTGGACGAGCAACGCCAGGTCACCAGCGTGATCAAGGTAGCCTCCGACATCAGCCAGCGGGTGCTGCAGGAGCATGAGAGCGAGAGCCTGCTCAAGGCCATTGGCCGCTCCATGGCGGTTATCGAGTTCACCCCGCAAGGCCGGGTGATCAAGGCCAACCAGAACTTCCTCGATGCCATGGGTTATCGCCTGGAAGAGGTCGTTGGCCGCCATCATGGCTTGTTCTGCCTGCCGCATGAGCGTGAGTCGGCCGGGTACCGTGAGTTCTGGGCGTCGCTCAATCGCGGCGAATACCACTCGCACCGTTTCGAGCGCGTCAACAAGCAGGGCCAGATGGTCTACCTGGAGGCTTCCTACAACCCCATCTTCGACAGCAAGGGCCGGTTGCACAAGGTGGTGAAGTTCGCCAGCGACATAACCCGCCAGGTCTGCACCCAGCAGAGCGCCGCCGACGCCGCCCATGCCAGCTCCATGCAGACCGATGCCTGCGCACGCAAGGGTACCGAGGTAGTGCAACAGGCGGTGCAGGTGATTGAGCAGATATCCCAGGAACTGAACGACGCGGCGCGCAGTATCGATGCGGTAAGCAAGCAGTCGGATGTGATCGGGCAGATCGTGCTGACCATTCGCGGCATTGCCGACCAGACCAACCTGCTGGCCCTGAACGCGGCTATCGAGGCGGCCCGTGCCGGTGACCACGGGCGAGGGTTTGCCGTAGTGGCCGACGAAGTGCGCAACCTGGCGGCGCGCACCAGCAAGGCCACCCTGGAAATCGTCGACGTGGTGCGGCAGAACCACGACCTGTCGCTGCTGGCCGTGGCCAGCATGCAGTCAAGCTTGACCCGCACCGGTCATGGGGTTGCGCTGGCCAATGAGGCCGGCACGGTGATCATGGAAATCCAGCAGGGTTCACGTCACGTCGTGGATGCCATCAGCCAGATCAGTTCGACGTTGCAATTGCACTGAGGGCATCATTCAGTTCGTTCAGCAACGCTTGCAGGCTGGCTTGCAGCTGCGCGCGCTGGTCAACCGTCGGCAGCCCCTGCGCGTGGGCTGCTTCAATGGCTTCGCAATGCTTGACTACCGTGCGCACCCTGATCATCTTCGCGCCGCCCTTGATGCGGTGGGCCAGGGCGCACACGGTTTCGTCATGGGCTTGCGGCGCCAATGCGCGCAAGGCGGCCAGGTCCTCACCGACGCTGATTGACAGTTGCTCCAGCAAATGCCGCGTCAGTTGTGCGTCGTCCTGGGTCAGGTGGCGCAATTCGGCCAGGTTGAAATCGCTGCTGAGCGGAGGTTGCACGCTCGTGCTGGCTTGTGGCAGGTGCGCCTTGAGCGTGCGCAGGCCGATAGGCTTGAACAGGCACTCGTCCATGCCGCTGGCCAGGCAGCGGGCACGCTCTTCGGCCTGGGCATTGGCCGTTACGCCGAGGATCTGGCATGTTGGCAGCCCGCTTTCGGCTTCAAGGCTACGGATGCGCCGGGTCAGTTCATGGCCATCCATTACAGGCATGCTGCAATCGGTGATCACCAGGTCGAAGCGCGTTGCCTGCCAGCGTTCCAGTGCGACCTGGCCGTTTTCTGCCAGGGTTACGTGATGCCCCAGGGAGTGCAGTTGCCTTTCCAGCAACAACAGGTTGGCAGGGTAGTCGTCGACCACCAGGATACTCAGTGGGCCACCGCTGCGTTCGGCTACCGGAACAATTGGCTCTGCAGGCGCTGGCGCCGGGCAGGCTGGCAACTGCAGGCTGACTTGTACCTTGGTGCCGACGCCTTCCACGCTTTGCAGGCTCAAGCTGCCATCCATCAGCTCGGCGAGGGTACGGCTGATGACCAGGCCCAGGCCAGCCCCCTGGCGTGCCCGTGGGCCGTCGGCCTGAACGAAGGCGTTGAACAGCCGTGCCTGATCGGCGGGGCTGATGCCGATGCCGGTGTCACGCACGGACAGTTCGATTGGCAGCTTCTCGTGTGTATTGGCTGGAGGCAGCAGCAAGCTGGCCTGAACCTCGCCACGGTCAGTGAACTTGATGGCGTTGCTGATCAGGTTGGACAGGATCTGCTTCAGCCGCACCGGGTCTGCCAGCACCCAGACCGGCTCGCCAGGCAGTTCGCCGTGCAGATGCAGGCCTTTGGCCCGGGCGTTGCCTTCGAACACGCGCAGCGTGGCACGTAGCAGCTCGACCAGGTTGGTGGGGACCGGCTGCAAGGTGAGGTGCCCAGACTCGATACGGGAAATATCGAGAATATCGCCAATCAGCTCGAGCAGGCCGATGGCCGAGTCGTGGGCGGTCTGCAAGGTCTGGGTGTCGTAGCGGCCGCTACGGCTGTCTTCCAGCGCCAGCTCCAGCAGGCCGATCACGGCATTCATCGGGGTGCGGATCTCATGGCTCATGGTGGCCAGAAAGGTGCTTTTGGTCTGGCTGGCCTGTTCGGCGTCGTCCTTGGCCTGGCGCAGCTGTTCGAGCAGGCCGCGGCTTAGGGCCAGTTGCGCTTGCAGCGCGTGCTGGGCCTCGGTGCGCTGATTGATCAGCTTGCGCAGGTAGCTGTTCCAGAACACCACGCCCGCCAGCAGCAGTGCCGATAGCACCAGCACCTGCAACGCCAGGGTACGGTAGTCACGCCATGGGCTGTCGCTGACCAGCGTACTGGTGCGCCAGCGATTGATCAGCTGGTTCAGCTCTTCGGGTGGAATGCTCAGCAGCGCCTTGTCGAGGATGGCCTGTAGCTGCGGTTGGTCCGCAGCCACGGCGAACGCGGCAATGGCTGGGTCGTCATCCAGCACGCTGGCAATGCGCAAGCGGCCTTTGAAGACATGGTTGATGTAATAGTCCGCATTGATGTGGCTACTAAGTGCAACATCGGCAGCCCCGGCGGCCACGGCCTCCATCAGCCCGAGCGGGTTGTCCACCTCGACCAGCCGTGCCTGCGGATAGCGTTGTTGCAGCAGCGCCCGCTGCGGGGAGCCGCGAACCAGGGCAATGCGCTGGCCATCCAGTGCCTTGGCTTGCGTGGGGTAAGTGCTGTCGCTACGGGTAACCAGTACCCGTGGGCTGACCAGGTAGGGGCGGGTATAGCGCAATTGTTTCGAGCGATCGGTACCGTAGCCCAGCGCGCCGATCATTTGTGCATCGCCACGGGTCAGGCGCTCGACCATTGCCTGCGCCGAATCGCTTTCGACCGGCCGGAACTGCAACCCGGTGCGCAGCGAAATCTGTTTCAGCAAGTCCAGTGTGATCCCGGTTGGGCGGTGTTCGGCGTCGTTGAAGGTCAATGGCGCCAGCGATGTGTTGACCAACACGTCGACGCTGGGGTGGTTCGCGATCCAGGCTTCTTCTTCCTGGCTCAATGCGGTGACGTGGCGCTGCAGCAGAAGGCTGGTGTTGCCACTGCTCCAGCGGCGCAGGATATTCAGGCGCTCACTTTCGGTGATGCGGGCCAGCGCCTGGTTGACCAGACGATGCAAGCGAGGGTTGTCACTGGCCAGGGCGAAGGCAAACGCGCCTGCCGGAACCTGGCAGAAGTGGTCGATTTTCAGCGTGCCCTGGTAACTCTTGCCAATCGTGAAATCGGTGCTGATGGCATCGCCCAGGTAGGCATCGGCTTCGCCCAGGTCGACGGCAGCCAGCCCAGCCAGGGTCGAGCGGTACAGGCTCAACTGCACTTTGGGGTACAAGTTGCGCACGGCGCTGGCCGGCAGGTAGTGATCGACCATGGCCAGGCGCAGGCCAGCGAGGTCGGGGGTATTTTTCAGGCTGTCGCCCTCGCGGGTGACGATCACCGGCAGGTCTTCGGCATACGGGTTGCTCAGCTCAAGCTGGGCATCTGCCGCTTCGAACGCATTGGAGCTGCCTAACAGGTCGATACTGCCTTCGCGCAACGCGGCGATGGCCTCGTGGCGGCTGTCGAATCGGCGTACCTCGATGCTTATGCCCAACTGCTCGGCGATGATGCCCGCGTAGTCCGCGCTAATGCCTTCGTATTCCTGTAGGCTGACGTTGATTTCGAACGGCGGATAGTCGGGACGCGAACTACCCAGCACCAGGTGCTGGCGTCGTTGCAGCCACGCTCGGTCTTCGCTGGACAGCTGCAGCGGGGCTGCGGCGCTGACCGAGCGGGCCAGCAGCTGGCGCGGTTCGCTGCTGGCCAGCAACGCGGTGGGGCCGGTCAGCCCGATGATCAGGAACATGCACGCCAGCAGGTGTTTCATGGCGGCCGAGCGCTCAGTAGACGCGGTTGCGCTTGGCCAGGTCGACCATCTCGACCAGTGATTCGGTCTTGAGCTTCTCCATGATGCGACCCCGGTAGGTACTGATGGTTTTGGCACTGAGGTTCATACAGGTGCCGATGTTCTTGTTGTTCTCGCCGCGCGCCAGGCGCCGCAGCACTTCCATCTCACGGTTCGAAAGGCTGGCCAGGCGCACGGGTTCGCTTTCCAGCGTGTTGATGTTGACCGACAGCTGCGGGAAGGTGGAATAGCCTTTCACCAAGGCTTTGAGGGCAAACAATACTGCATCGTGGTCTTCATCCTTGGTGACGAACGCACCGATGCCGGCATCCAGGCAACGCCGTACGTACAGGTCGGTGGCCTGGCCGGTCAGCACCATTATCTTGGGCATCGGTTCCAGGCATTGCAAGCGCTTGATGACCTCCATGCCATCCAGGCCGGGCAGGCCGATGTCGAGAATGACCACATCCGGACGCAGCTCGCGGGCCACTTGTGCCACTTCGCTGCCATTGCCGACTTCGCCGACGACACGGAAGCGCTCGCGCTCGAGCAGCATGCGCATGGACAGCCGGACGATGGGGTGGTCGTCGACGATAAGCACGGTTGTCATGAGGAAAACTCCTGTCGGGATGTGGTCCGCTTCCTGGATCACTCAGGAATACGTCTGCAAGGGGGTTAATCGGAAGCGCTGCACGATACGACCAATCCTGACGTTTGGTAATGCCGAGTATAGAAGTGTCGGTAATTCGCATGCCTGCTGTTGAAAATTCCTACAAGCATCGGTAAGGGCATCACCGCTGACCAAACGGTGATGCCTGTTTTTGTGGGGCTAGGCGCAGGCTGCGTGTGGTTTGCTCACACGTTGGCTGGAGGCAGGGTTATTGGCCAACGCCCGGCCAACCCGTGTCGGGCGGGGCATCAGCTGGCCCGAGCAATTCGGGCAGCGTCCCTGAAAGCGGGTTTCGGCGCAGGTGCGGCAGAACGTGCATTCAAACGAGCAGATCAGCGCATCGGGGCTTTCGCCCGGCAGGTCGGTATTGCAGCACTCGCAATTGGGGCGTAATTCCAGCATGGCCATGACTCTTGTTTGCAGGCGGAATCCGGAGTCTGCTACGGCTGTGGCAATGCTGGCAATGCTCAGTCGCCAGGGCGATACAGGTGGGCGTGCCCGGCGCGGTACAAGGCCGATTCGGCAAACGGGGTATCGCCCAGCACGTGGCCTACCAGGATCAGCGCCGTGCGGCGGAAGTCTTTGGCAGCGACATGTTCGACGATATCACCGAGGGTGCCGCGTACCCAGTCCTGGTCTGGCCAGGTGGCACGGTGCACCACCGCCACCGGGCATTGCGCGCCATAGTGCGGCAGCAGTTCTTCGACAATGCGTGAAAGGTGCTTGACTCCCAGGTGTATTGCCAAGGTGCTGCCATGGCGCGCCAGGTCAGCCAGTTGCTCGCCAGGCGGCATGGGCGAACTGTCGCCATAGCGGGTGAGGATCACCGTCTGGGCTACCTGCGGCAGGGTCAGTTCGCAACCGAGCAGGGCGGCGCTGGCCGCTGTGGCGGTGACCCCGGGAATGATCTGGTAATCGATACCCAGCGCTTGCAAGTGGCGGATCTGTTCACCGATGGCGCCATACAGGCTGGGATCGCCGCTGTGTACCCGGGCCACATCCTGGCCTTGTTCATGCGCGCTGCGCATGGCGGCGATGATCTGTTCCAGGTGCAGTTCGGCACTGTTGATCACGGTCCCGGCCTGGTGGCCGTCGAGCACGGCGGCTGGTACCAGTGAGCCGGCATAGATGATCACCGGGCATTGGCGAATCAGCCGTTGGCCCTTGACCGTGATCAGTTCCGGGTCGCCAGGGCCGGCGCCGATGAAGTAGACCGTCATGGATAGTCCTTGCAGAAAAAAGGAGTGGAGCGTTCAGCAGGCCAGGGCGATCGTTGCCGGGCCCAGTATCTGGCGGGTCAGTAACAGCCGGGCTGTAGTGCCAGCCTGCTGGCTGGCCAAGGCCAGCGCGGTGCTTTCGGCAACGCCCCAACAGCCACTGTGGGCATGGGCGGCGGCAGACCGGTGGCTGAGCAATGGCTCGAAGGCTTGCAGCTGCACGCTATGGTACAGCACCAGCGGCAGGCCGAGGTGTTCGGCCAGCTGTTGCAAGCCAGCTTCATTGGCCTTGAGGCTGATACTGGCAATGCCGTGCAGGTCGGCCAGCGCCAGGCCCTGGCTAGCCAGGGCTTGGTGCAGCAGGGTTTGCAGGGTATCCGCCGGGCAACCCCGGCGGCAGCCGAAGCCTGCGTAGAAGGCCGGCATCAGGCCTAGCTGGAGCGGCGGAACAACCACGCACTGAGCAGGCCCAAGGCCAGCCAGAAAGCAGCATTAGTCAGCCAGGAGGCCAGCTTGAACTGGGTCTCCAGGGCTTCGGGGGCCAGGCTCTCGTGTACCTCGGGCTGTGGTGCGCCGATCACATGAGGAATGACCAGCAGCACGGCGCCCAGCGCTTTCAGCAGCCAGTGGCGGCCGAACACCAGCAAGGCCAGGCCCAGCGCGGTGGCGCTGGCGGTACCGATCCACCAGGCTTGGCGTTGCCCCAGGTCGGCGGCAGCGGTACCGGGCAGTTCCGGTGGCAGGCCCAGGGTCGGGGCCAGGCAGAACACGGCGAAGCCGGCCAGGCCCCACAGCGCACCCGTACTGGCACGCTGTGGCTGGCGCAAGCTGTACAGGGCCGCGAGGATCAGGGCGAAGCCGACGGCGACCACCAGGTTGCCACCGGTGGTGGACAGCACACGTTGCCAGCCGTCTTCCGGCGACCAGGCCTCGGCACTGTGCTCATGGGCGGCCACTTCGCCAGCATGTTCGTGCTGTGCGGCGGGGGCCGAGGATTCGTAGGTTTCCGCCTCAAGAATCAGTGGGGCGACCCAGAAGCTTTGCAGCAGGGTTAGCAGCAAGGCCGCAAGCAGCCCGCTGAAGCCCGCGGTACGGGCAATGCGCGTGATCATCATGCGTACTCAGTGGCAGGGGAAGGCGGCGCTGTGGCGGGTGTCGTGGGCGGCGTTGTGCACGGCCTCGATGTGCGAGAAGCCGGCGAAATACACCAGGCACAGGCCCAGCAGGCTGGCGCCGACGGCGATGACGATGCGCTGGCTGAGGGTGACGGGTGTATCAAGGCTGTGTTGCTTGGCGCTGGTGACGGGCATGACGCGTTCCTCTGCTTTTTGTGGCAACGGGCAAGCGCGGCAGCCCCGGGCGTGATCGCCCAGGGGAATGCAACAGCGCCCGCCCACCGCGGGGTGTTTGTTCGTGAACGCCAGGCCGGTCTCCGGGCTTGCGAGGAAGAGCAGGGCTCCTGAAAAGCGTCACCTTCCCATGCCGCACTACAAGGCACAGTGGTATGGACGCTTCGCTCGCTTACCGTTGCGGGGGCAGCACCGGGTTTGTCTTGCCCTGCTGGAGGGCCTGGACGCACCGGTTTCCCGTTTCACCCCAAAAGGGGCACCTGAACGTGAGGCATAAGGAGAGCATGGGGTGGGCTTGGCGTCAATTGGTACATACCTTGGAGGCACTTTGGGGGCGGGAAGTGTTCATCAGTGTATTTGCATCGCCTGTGAGATCGAGCGCCGCCCGCGCGGCGCTTCGCGGGGCAAGTCGGATCGCCGCACCGCCGCTCCCACATTTGTTGCAACGTGGCCATGCCTGTGGA